>DAOVTR010000176.1 GCA_030633015.1 Bdellovibrionales bacterium | reverse complement strand
GAGAGTTATTTATGACAATTAATTCAAAAATATTATCCCTATCAATTTTATTATTAAGTTTGGCTGTTCACCCTGCAAAGGCAGATGATAGTTGTATTGCTCGTTGGAATAGCTCGTACATTGAAGACAATGTCTATTTGTACACAAGATATTTTAAATTATGTGATAATAATTTGAAAGATGGTCTTAAAGATTTAGTAAGTGATAATGAATATAATAGTTATACAAATGCAAGAAAAGAGATGTTTTCTAGATTAGATAATGTTGATGGTAGTGTGTGCTCGGTATATTCAGATCGTTGTATTGAAACAGTTGCTATTCCTGATCACACTATTATGAATTGTGAGCATTCTTGGCCTCAAAGTCTTGGGGCCACCGGTATTGCAAAATCTGATTTACACCATCTTTTTCCAGTAATGATGAAAATGAATTCAAGAAGAAGCAATCATCCTTTTTGTGATGTTGAGCAGATTACATACTCCGGTTATGGTAGTTATCTTGGCTATAGCTATTGGGGAACTCGTTGTTTTGAGCCGCCTACAAAGCATAAAGGTGACTTGGCCCGCGCCATGTTTTATTTTTCAGTTAGATATGGTCATAAAATCGGCAGGGAACAAGAGGATTTTTTTAGACAGTGGCATGAGGATGATCCTGTTTCCTATAAAGAAATAGAACGAAATAATAACATCTATCGATTTCAAAACAATCGTAATCCTTTTATTGATAACCCTGATTTTGTAAATTTAATTAAAGACTTTTAATTAGGTATAAATTTCGTGGATAAATTTGGAATTTATTTTATACCCAGTGTCGAACGATCTGATTTCTACAATCTTGGATCAAAGATTGTAGGTTACGATATTCAAAATGAAAAAAACATTATCAAAGATGATCGTAATCTTTTATTTGATCAAAAATGGAATTCTGATTGTATGGAGTATGGTTTTCATCTAACAATAGGTGATGCAATATATTTTGAAACTGATAAAATTCAAATGATTTCTAAAGAAGTTCAAGCTATTTTAGATGTCTTAGATGTTAATAAACTATTTGAATTAAAACCTAACAAAAAGTTTCTTGAATGGAGAGGCCCTAATGAAAATATTTTGGTACTTTCATATAATGCAAATTTGTACCTGCAAATATTTCATACGTTGGTGGTTTCATTAATTCACCCTTTGGGAAATGGATCTTTGTATACTGAAAGAAAAAAAGAGAATCCCTTGAAGTATGCCCAAGAACCATTTCTTAATAATAGAGTGGATAGGTTTTTTACGTATAGTGGACTAGATAACTATCAGCCTCATTTTACTTTACTAAACCCTTTTGTAGGTAGTAAATCAGAGAAATCCAACTTATACAGTAGTATAGATCAACTTTTCAGTGAATATAAATCATCTGTTTTTGAAGTGTCAAAACTTGCACTGGTTGTTAAAAAATCGAATGAAAATTTTTTTAAAATTATTAAAATATTTTCAAGATAATTTTTGTTTTAATTCTTGCTATATGAATAATCCTTTAATATCTTACTTATTAATAATAGGATTTATTTTTTGGTAAAATCAAAAAACAATTGGAGGATTTATGGCCAAAACACAAAAAAAAACGACAAAGTCAACTACAGCAAAAAAAGCAACCAAAAAAGCTGGACCTAAAAAAGTACAGGTAGTATCTGCAACAAAAAATCAAAGCAGTAAAAAAGCTTTATCTGTAAAAAAATCAAAAATAAATGTATTAAAGTCTGGAGCAAAAAAACAATCTATTACTAATGAAGCCAAAAGAAATTTAACTGCTAAATTGGCCTATAGACTTGCTGAGCAGAGAGGTTTTGCTGGAGGTTCAGAGCAAGATGATTGGTTTAGAGCTGAAAAACAGGTAGTTGAGCAGCTAGGTCATTCAGTCTAGATCATTTCGGAACAACTTTTTTATATACTAGCTTATATTTATTGAATAATTGTATTCAAAATGTTTAATATTCATCTCTAAGTACTATAAATTATGCGAGGGAATGAATGTATTTTAAATATCTAGTTGTTATTTTGTTTTTACTTTCTTTAAATTTATTTGCTCAGGATTTAGAAGTACCTACGGATCCTGGAAATCAAATTGAACCCATTGAAATAGACAAGCCTGATGATAAGCCTAGGCCTTGGCCTATTGAATTTGGTGATAAAATATATCGAGATATTTCTGAAGAGTGGAATAATGTTGGTCAGAGTATTTCTAATTCAATTTTTGAAATTTTAACAGACTTTGATATTTGTGAAGTAGAACTTGGAGATGCTAAATTCCGTCCTCAAGTGAGAAGGCTTGTTTACGATAATTTTGATCTTTTAGATAGTTGGACAGTAATTGATATTTTAAGATTACCAATATCATTGCCTATTAATATTACCTCTTGGATACCTTTTGACTCAACCAATGTTTCTATTGGTTTTGGAGCGGCAATTGGAATTAATGCAGCTAATATTAGACAGGTGCTTCCAAAGGAAATAAAAAATCTGCCAAGAACCCATCAGCAAAAAGAGTTGTTAAATGAGATTATTGATAGTGTTGATAAAATAAATAGTGATGAAGAAACGGATAATATTGATCAGTTTGTTAAGGTGAATAATGACAAGTTTAAAAAGACGAGAACATCTGGTCTTTTAGGTTATCTTAAAGATTCAAAGCATGTTAGATCTCGTTATTCAAAAATTTTAAACTTATTAACCCATTCTTTTAGGCTACCATTAACCGAAAAATCCGTTTTAAAAATGCCTGTTGGAGAGATATCTACGTATTCATTAGACGGTATCATCGAATTAAGTGGAAATATTGGCTGGCGATATGATGATAGTATGGTTGGAGCAAGTCTTTCGACATATTTATACGGAAAATATGGAGTATCTATTTTTAAAGAGGATGAAAATCATGTTCAGCTTAAGCTAACTAGAAGAAAAACTCGCGGAATTAGGCATACTTTAGGTGCAAAAACCAAGGATCAGGTCATCTTTAAAGGGTTTGTTCTTTTAGGGAAAAATATAATGGATATCTCAACTGAAGTTATTCCATTTAACTTTACAGTTGATAGGCCCGTAACGAAAACATTTGATTTTGGCTATCGATATGACTTAACAAAAGAGCATGCCAGAAAAGCTTATTTAGATGCTGTTATTGGAAAATTTAAGTACTCTCAAGAAATAGTAGACAAAAAAAATAGTGGTGTTACTCAAACATTTGTTAGAGAGGAGATCGAGAGGGCAAGGTATAAACAATATACTTTGAAGTTGGGTTTTTTGTTTGAAAAAAGTCGAGCAAATAAAAGAAAATCAGCTAGCGCAATTGTAACATTTCCTGATGGTGAATATAAATTTTTTACGTCAACTACTCAAAACTTTAAAGGTTATGATACTTTGTGGGGAATAAATGAGACCAAGGTTTATACTTATAGGTCAACACTTTCTAAAAAAGTTGATAAAGATGAATCTAGTACTGACACTGGACATGTTTTTTTAATGGAGGCACGTTTAAGAGATTCAAACTCTACAAGTATTGAGCTTTATGACTATATTAATGAAGTTGAAACAGCAATTGGTGATTTTGAGCTTTTTCCTGAATTTCCAATATGGTCACCTGAGAATAAAGATCCTCCAACAGAATGTTTAGAAAATAAACGACAAAATCAATTAACATCTCATGATTGTAGTCAGTATAATCAATTAATTCGTTATGGAAGTTCATCTTTTTTATATCGCCTAGGTTTAACAGAAGATCAGTTGAAAATATTTATTAATTTTTCAAAAAATGAAATGTGGTCTGTTTTAGAAAAAAGTTTTTCTGTTAGAGAAGGGGTTTGGAAAAATTCATTGTTTAGATCAATATATTCATTGAAATATTCTCTTTTAACAATTTTTAATATTCCACTGAGCTTAGTTGATTTGCATATAAAGCAAGGCAGTAAACTAATTCAGGCAAGAAGTTTTTATTCTAAATGGAAAAAGCTTGCGAAGATTGTGGATCTTGAGCAACTTGCAATGGAATTGGGATCTCTTTTTTCTACTACTAATTTTAATTTTGAATTAATTAAAACTGTTAAAGCGATGGTTGAAAATGAAAAGTTATCTTTTTATATGAATGCTCATAATGATATGTTGTTTGGTCAAATTTCAAAAAACGGTGAATTTATTTCTACAATTGATGAGATTATAAATGAAGTAGATGAAAGAATTGATTATGATCGTTATGGCCCTAAGCCTAATTATAATGATTATAATGCTGTTATTTCACTTCTAAGTTCTGATATTGAAAGTAGTAATATAGTAAAAATAACATTTTATTTACCTGCAATTCCTAGGCATGTTTATTTTAGAGTGGATTCAATATATGCGTGGAAACCTACACAAAACATTTCAAAATTTACAATGGCAAATGAGGGACAGTTTCAAGTTGGAAAAAATGAAATTATGCTTAAGAAAGGCAATTTAAAAACAGCGCTGCAAAAGAGGTTATATAAGAGTATTATTGAAAGTAAGACAAATAGTAATAAAAAATTGTCTTTGGCAATAAGCATAAAGGAAAGTTCTTGGGGGCCTGTAGTTTCAACAGAAATTAGAACTTATAGATAAGTTTTAGAATTTATATCATTTATATTGCTCATGTATAAAGAATTGACACTTTCTGGGT
>DAOVTR010000285.1 GCA_030633015.1 Bdellovibrionales bacterium | reverse complement strand
ATTTCTTTTAGTAAAAACAGAGACGATATTTATTATATCATTTCAGGAATTATCACTGATAATAAAGATTATGAAACAAAGATTTCTTATAAAAACCGTCTTGAAAACACACCTCAAGGTCCATTAA
This sequence comes from Bdellovibrionales bacterium, assembly GCA_030633015.1. Next base: position 3,279 of record DAOVTR010000285.1, on the reverse strand, counting down.
GCTCAAATTGTAATTGCAGGCAATGGACACCAGATAATCATTGTCCACATGCAATCTGTCTTTTTTTCCATCAAAGTATCAAAATGCATTATAATGAAAATATTACAACCAATGATTATGATGCACCTCCAATGGGAAGCATTGGAAACTATGCTGTATATCCAGTAGATTATGGAACAATTATAAATGGAGCAAGTAAACTTGAGGGAGCATTTTCTAATTCAACTTATTCATCATTACAATATCTTCTTCACACAAAAAAAATTATTAATTTTCCACTTCCGGCAAAACTTGATGGAAAAATAATTATCTGCTTAAATTATAACCAAGACAATGATCAAAACTTAAATGATCACTTTAAAGAGATTTCATTTAAATACCTAAACGCTTCAGAAGAAATAATAAAACATATCTCAATTTTTGAAAACCTTTACCTTTTTAACTGGGATAATGGAAAATCCTTTCATATTCCACCAGAAATGAAAGATCTTATTCAAAAAATTAGAATTCAGTTCTTTGATCTTGAACTAAATGAACTGTTAAACCTAGCTATGCCATACGTGACTCAAGGACTTTGCCTTATTCGTATTAATAATGTTTTTTTCGATGAGATCCCCAAACAAGAAAGTGAGGTACATCTTTCACTCGCCCCTGATGAAAAAAAACAGATCAAATGCAGCATCAACTATGTAACAATAGATACAGAAAAAGTAACACTGGTCCCTCATCTCCTGAAAAACTTAACATTTATTGGTGGACTTCTACATACTTTTAGAAGAAAGATTGATGCATATGATTTTATAAGAAACCTATTAGATTCAGTTACTAATAAAAATGTTGACTACAAAAAACATATTTCTCAACTGGACAATCGCGTTCAAATTAATAACATGACAAATGCAATTGTCACAAATGAAATCATTTACCTTTTTGATAAAAACCTTCAATCAGTTATCTCTTATAAAAAAAATGATGTAGTTAACTTATTAATGTCCATTCATAAATATTTTGGAGATCTTTTTTTCAGATTTTCAATCTACCACCACGAAGAAAACACATTGGAGTATAAACTTAGTTCTCGAACTATGTTTGAAGGAATTAATGGTTTTTATAGCGATCTGAAAGGTTCAAATATTAAAATATCTTATAACCGAAATCAATTAACGAACTGGTCATCTAAAGTTAAATTTGAAAGAAGATCATCAACTACGAAATGGTTTGATCTTGAACTTAATATTTCAGGTTTAGATCTTGAAATAATTAATAACGCAAATCCTGACAACTCTTATGCACTAACTAAATCTGGAATAATAATTTTAAATAACGATCAAAAGAAATTATTACGATTTATCAAAAAATATACTGAGTATGAAAAAAGAGCAGTTGAATTTGAAGAAGAAACTAAAACAAAAAAGTTTGTATTACCATTTAATCGATCTAGAATTTTTGAACTGTTTGAACTTAGAAAACTTGGTATTGATGGTGCTCTAACTAATCAAGAAATTGAGCTCTGTGAAAAACTATCAACATTTAGTCAAATGCCAACCTATGAGCTACCATCCATATTACAAGGCGTATTAAGACCTTATCAAGTAACAGGGTTTAATTGGTTAAGATTTTTATATGAAAATAAACTTGGTGCATGTCTTGCTGATGACATGGGTCTAGGAAAAACTCTACAGGCAATTTCACTGATTTTAAGCTTATATGAAAAAATAGATAAGGTCTTAGTGATTTGCCCCGTTACCATCTTAATTAATTGGGAAAACGAAATTAAAAAGTTTTCTAATATGCCATCATATATTTATCATGGAGGAGTTCGATCAATACCAAAAGATGTTAAAATTATCCTTACCAGTTACGGGGTTATGAAAAAAGAAGCAGAAACTACTTTTGCTGACATGACCTTTGATATTTTAATTTTAGATGAAGTTCAAAACCTTAAAAACATTAGATCTCTTGGTGCCTATGCGGCCCGTAAAATAAAATCTAATTTCACCATAAGTATGACTGGTACCCCTGTAGAAAATGATCTTTCGGAGTTTTATAATATTATTGATTTATCTGTTCCAGGAGTATGGGGTGATTTACATTTCATTAGAACCACTTCAACCAAAAAGACTAGGCTCTTGGCCAAAAAAACTGCATCTCCATATATTCTTAGGCGAACAAAAGACCAAGTTCTGACAGATCTTCCTCCCAAAATAAATAATACGGTCTATCTCGAGTTTGATCCTGAAGAAAAAAGTAACTATATAAAAACACTTTTAAATATTAAAAACCGTATTAATGTTTCACCATCAAGAAAAAAGTATGGTGAAATACTTAAAGGGCTCCTAGAGCTTAGACAAAGTTGTCTATGGCAACATGGTGCTAAAGAGTATAGCAAACTATTAGAGAAGACACTTTCAACAAAAATCAATTTTTTGATTGAACAACTCGAACAGATCATTGAAGAAAAACATCAAACAATTATTTTCTCTCAATTTACCACCTATTTAGATATTATCCAAAAAACTATTATTAAAAAGGGGTGGGACTATGTAAGGATTGATGGAACCCAATCCATAAAGAAAAGACAAACTCAAGTTGACCAATTTCAAAATGGTGATGCACCCATTTTTCTAATTAGCCTTAAGGCCGGTGGAGTCGGACTTAATTTAACAGCTGCTAGCTACGTCTTTATTATGGATCCATGGTGGAATCCTGCCGTAGAAAATCAGGCCATCGATCGAGCGCACCGTATTGGCCAAAAAAACCGCCTTAATGTTTATAAATTAATTATTAAAGGATCTGTTGAAGAAAAGGTACTAGAACTCCAAAAAGCAAAAATCCAACTGTTCAATGAACTTCTTTCATCTGATGACGATAACTATTTCACAGGAAAGCTTACTATGCATGATTTTGAGCACCTTCTTGCTTAAGATTTTATTTTTTCTTTCATAAACTCAATAAGCTGATTAATATTTCCACGATCTGCCTCTTGAAGAGCTTTAATATAATCACCACGTCTTTTTTTAGGAAAATTACTTAGCGACTCACTCCAACTAGTAATAGGTTTATTATTTTTTTTTTCAAAATATTCTGTCATTATTCGAGAAATTCGACCATTTCCATTTGGAAATGGATGAATACATACTAAACGATGATGAAACTGAGCTGGAATTTCATCCCAAGAAATACTTTTATATTTTATCCATGTCTCCACATCTAAAAATAGTTTTTTTAACTCAATTTGAATATCATACGATGAAACTTTAGAAAGATTTACATCATTTT
>DAOVTR010000298.1 GCA_030633015.1 Bdellovibrionales bacterium | reverse complement strand
ACAATATAGGTGTCGAAACATACCACATTAAAAGAGTTATAGAGTTATAGTACCATGCACTTATTTATTCTTTAGATGCATGGCACTTATTTATATGGCACTTATTTATAAGGTGCATGGCACCTATTTATGCCTATTTATGGCACCTATTTTATTATAAACATTGGTTGAAGTGGTAAGATAAATTCAGCATTTGATTGAACAGGTCCAAGCCAAAGGCTTTTATTTTGTTTTTGATCTAATACTTTATTATAAGAAACTTCTATTGCTTTATTTAGTGAAAGATCAACAGATAGTCTTGCAGCCTCAACAGATCTTTTTAGGTTAACAATACCTTCTGAGATAGTCTTGCCTTTTAAGTAATCTCTTTTATCAACAGTTCTCATTAAAATTTTCTTAATCTGAAGTGGTGTTAACTCTGGATTTTGTTCTTTAATTTTTACTGCAATATTTGCAACAAATGGAGCAGCTTGAGATGTTCCACTTACGGCAAGATATTCGTTTCCAGGAACGCTTGATAAAATATTTACTCCAGGAGCAGCAACATCAACATTTTTTTTGCCAAAGTTAGAAAACACTGCAATTCCATTGTCATCAAAAGTAGCAGCAACCGAGATTACGTTGTCAGCATCGATACTTGCTGGAGAAGCTGGATAGATATCATTATCCATTCCATCATTTCCTGCAGCAAAAACAAAAAGTGTGTTTGGAGCAGCCTTGACGGCACCAGTGTTAGCGTCAATTGAGCTTTGTAAAAAGAAAATTGCAACTTCTTTAATCTCTGCTTCCGTAACTTCTCTTTTAAAAATACCATCTAAAATTAATTTTGCAATGGCCTGGGCCTGAGGATAACCAGTACCAAAAGATCCGTTTGCAACAGAAACATTATGGTCTGCCACATATACAAAAATATTTTTCATTAGTTTTGCTTGTTGAATAGAAAGTTGGTTCAAAAGGTATTTTACGAGATTAATTCTTAAATTTCCTTTATTTTCTTTTTTGTCTTTACTACCTGGAAGATTAACTTCAGTAGGGATTAACTTTACTGATAAAAGTTTTGAATCTGTAATATTTTTAGCTGTTATTCCTGCTACATGAGTACCATGCATGAAATTTCCATAAGTCATAACTCTTTTAAGAAATTCTTCATCTTTTAGTTTTGCTCGGGCCCAAGTTAGCTCTTCTTCACTAATTTGACCTGCAATGGCCTTTGCTTGAATTTCAAAAAATCTTTTAATATCGTTGTCTAAAAGACCTAGATATTTATAATCAATAACTTGATTATTATCTTCGGCAAAATTCCAACCATAAATATCATCCTGATAACCATTTCTATCTTCATCACGATTATTGTTGGGTATTTCATTTGGATTGTGCCAAATAATAGGGGCAAGATCGTTATGTTCAATATCAACTCCTGAATCAATAATGGCAAATGTTCCGCCTTGCGATGCAAAAGGTATGACTGTAAAGATCATAATTACTATAAAATTAAATACTTTCATAAAACTCCCTCAAGATTGTTATTACACTAAAAATTTATTATCCCGAATTAAAAATAAATCATCGTTGAAACTTGATAAAGTTAACAAAATTTATGTAAGATGTAAAAAAAAGAGTAATAAAGTCTGATATTAGGAAAAATTAACTTTTATATAATGAAGGAGTAGTGCATGAAAGTAAAAACAATTGGAATTACATTGATTTTAATGTTGGGGGTCATAAGTCTTGCTTTTGGCAATACTCAGTTAAATGAATCTTTTAATAATAGATTTAAAATAGTTAGATCTGATGATGGGGTTTTAGAAAAGATTAAATCATCTACAATTTTAACTACTTTTAATTTTTCTTATATTTTGAAAGAGATAAAAAAAGAACTTCAAGATGAGCAAAAAAGAATGGAGCAAAAATCAAATTATAGAAATGAAGTTAAAGAGCTTTTATTTTCCGATGATTTTTCTTTTGGAACTTTAGATCGCAGAGAGTCTAGAAATAAGAAAGATCAAAATGTTAAGAATACTTTAGACTCTTTAGAAGCACTCTATGATGTTGATCTAGATGCTATTTATGCAAATCCAAATTTTAAAAAAGTTGTTAAAGAGTTTGAAGCAAAACTAATAGATAATTTCAAAATTCTAGATATTGCAACAGTAGCAAATGCTCAAAATGGTGCATATTTTTATAGAATTACAGTTAACTATCAATTTTTAACTTGGGGCTTAAATTGGTCTAGAAAGAAGTTTACCTCTCTCCCAGTTTTAAATGTTGTTTCTTATATTTTGACCTCTCTTGAAAAAGCTTTTAGAGAGCAACGTTCATTTAATCAAAATATGCTACTTTATTATATTGAAAATCATCCAGCAGAAACTTTGGGCTTAACAGATAAAGAAGCTGATCTTACTATCTCTTCTATTTATGAGTCAAAAATTCCATGGTACGGACTTTTTGAATCAAGAAGAGCAAGGGCCAGTTGGGATCTTTATGGGGTTGATAAGTTTTTTAAAAGTATAAGAGCAGTTAATTCTGGTTTTAGGTCAATGGGTCCGCTTTACGATGATGTGCGAGATCGAATAAATTTTGCCTTTCAAAATGTTACATATAAAGGTCAAGACGTAATTGTTAACTTGTATGATCGTGATCATGGATATACTAAAAATTTAGCGATCGCTTACTATTATGACAGCCCATTTAAGATAAAAAGAAGAAGACAAATTATTCAAGCTGCAAGGTTGGGTTTGAAATTTCTTCCAGTGGCAAAATTTATAAAAAACAGTGTTGATGGATTTTTATCTTCAATGTATGTGTTACAAAGACAAAGAGAGGGAGCGTTGGTTGGATATTTTGAAAACCATGGTGACTTTGTAATGGCAAAACATATTTCGCGATGCACCAGCAATATTTTTCTTAGATAACGCAGTTTAAATTTCACTATGATATTTTTGTCACTAGCAGTATAATATTTTAATATTTAACTGCTAGTGGTAAGAGATATACATTATGGATGATGATCTAAATTTTATTGCAGAAATTCAGGATGAATTTTTGGATGAGTCTTCAGGATTTTTAGAAAAAACAGAGTGTAGATTTTTGGATTTGAAAACAGATCCTAATGATATTTCAATTATTGAAGATATCTTATGTTTGGCCCACAATATTAAAGGGTCGGCAGCGGCAGTTGGGTTTAATGATTTTTCTGCATTTTCTAATCGTTTTGAAAATTTATTAGTAAAGGTAAAACAAAAAGAGTTAATGGTAACTTCTGGTATAATAGATCTT
>DAOVTR010000081.1 GCA_030633015.1 Bdellovibrionales bacterium | reverse complement strand
TACTGGAGATTGCCTGGCACCATGTAAACTAGATTGCCCTGCCCTAACTGACGTTCAAGGATATGTAGCTCATATTGCCAATGGAGATTTTGAAGCAGCCGTTAGACATATAAAAGAACATCTTGCTCTACCTATTGTTTGCGGAACAATTTGTCCCAACCCTTGTGAAGATGAATGCAGGAGAGGATTAGTTGATGAGCCTATTGCGATTAGAGCCCTAAAGCGTTTTGCAGCAGAATATGATCTATCTCATGGCCCATTTCTTCCAGAAACTAAAGAAGACACTGGTAAAAAAATGGCAATTGTTGGAGGTGGACCTGCTGGACTTGCTGCTGCCTACTATTTAAGACAAGAGGGCCACCAAGTAGATCTTTATGAAGCACTTCCTCAGTTAGGAGGAATGGTTAGATATGGAATCCCAAGTTTTAGACTCCCTTGGGATAAGCTAGACTCTGAAATTAAATCGATCACTGATTTAGGTGTAAATGTACATTTTAATAAAAAACTAGGTAGCGATTTTACAATACAGGATTTAAAAGATGGTGGAGCTGACGCAGTACTAATTGCAATTGGAGCCCATAAATCCAAGCCCATGTGGGTTGATAATGAGGATGCTGAAGGAGTTATTGGAGGCATTGAATTTCTTAGAAAAGTTGTTTTAAAAGAAGAAGTTAATGCAGGAAAAACAGTGGCCGTAATTGGCGGTGGCGACGTGGCCATGGATTGCGCGAGAGTAGCCAAAAGACTTGGAGCTGACGTCTCCCTTTTATATAGACGTACTCAAAAAGAGATGCCGGCACTTCAACATGAGCAAGAAGAATGTGAAGAAGAGGGAGTTCATTTTAAATTTTTAACTGCTCCAACGGCAGTAAACTTAGATGAATCAGGAAAAGCAAAATCACTTAAAGTTATAAAAATGGAGCTTGGAGAACCTGACGATTCAGGAAGAAGAAGACCCGTTCCCGTTGAGGGAAGTGAAGAGGATATCCAGTTTGATCTTATAATTAAGGCCATTGGACAAGATCCGGATGTTACTTGTCTTGAAAATGACCCAGTAAAACTTGAAACAACAAAATGGAAAACAATTGTTTATGACACTAAAAACATGACTACTCCAACAGATGGAGTATTCAGTGCAGGTGATTGCGCTTGGGGACCAGAAACAGTTGTTAGAGCGCTAGGAGAAGGAAGAGTTGCGGCAAAAGCAATGCACCTTTATGTAACGGGAGCTAAGCTAGAATTTAGAGATGAGTATAGAATCTCAAAAGGAAGAATTGCAGAACTAAAAGCAAAAGGTGTTTCACCACGATTTGAACAAAAGAAACGTGCATTTGAAGTAGTCCATCCTGCCGAAAAAAGACTGGCCGGAGATGGATACGCCCCAATAAGTCTGGCCCTTACTGAAGTACAATCAGTTGCAGAAGCTGCTAGATGTATTGAGTGTGGTTGTAATGCTAGATTTGATTGTAAATTGCGTGACTATGCAACAGAGTACGACTCTAGTGAAAAAAACATACCTGGTTTTAAAGAAAAAATTGAAAAAGATAAAAGGCATCCGTTTATTATATTTGAAGGAGAAAAATGCATCAACTGTGGAAGCTGCGTAAGAGTATGTAGTGAGGCAAGAGATATCCATGCTCTCTCTTTTGTAGATAGAGGTTTTGCAACTTATATTGCTCCAAGTTTTAATAGACCTCTTTTTGAAACAGATTGTGATTCTTGTGGAATGTGCGTTGATCTTTGCCCAACTGGAGCAATTGCAATTAATCATTCAAAATATGAAGGACCTTGGCCTGATAAAAAAATTGTTACCACTTGTACTTCATGTGGAAAAGGGTGCGCTTTAACGGTTTCAAATGTCGAAAATAAAATAGTTGCAGTATCTTCAACAGACCTTGATCCAGTCAACAGTGCCATGATCTGTAAAGAGGGAAGATTTTCATATCAACTTCTTAAAAGCAAAGACTCAAGAAAATCCAATACTACTATAGAGCGTACAATAGAAGTTTTAAATAACTCTAAAAAAGTAGCAGTTATAATTACCCCATCAATGACAAATGAAGATATTGTTGCTGCGGATGAACTTGCTAAAAAGTATAACGGAACTCTCTACTATCAAGTTTCTAAACGCAACTCGAATGAGTTAAAACCATTTGCAAAAACTCAAGGTCTTTCAAATATTGCATTTTTAAATAGTATTAATGCAAGCCCTTGCCATAAAAACTCTAATTTTAATAAAGCTGACTGCCTAGTAATAATTGGAGCGTACATTAATGGCAAACTACCAAAAGGAACTCCAGTAATTGCATTAAGTCGTTTTTCTGTTGGAATTAAGGCACACCATCAATTTAAAATTGCAGATACTTTAGAATCTAAGGGAACTTTTTTAAATAGTGATGGAAAGCTCTGTCTGTTAGACAGTTTAATAGATCCTAAATTTCCACAAGCTTATTCAATTTTAGCTCAGCTCGCTCAAAAAAATGATCTAAAATTTGAAAAACTTCAAAAAACTGTTACTGATAAAGTTGGAACGACTTTATCAGACCGTTTGACTCAAGCAAAAATAGAGTCAAAGCTTACAACAGTGGCCTTTGACGCTAAAGAAGTTGCTTTTGCAAAACATCTTCAACATTTAGAAATTTAAGCTTATTATATTTCTTAGATGGGAACTAAATTTAAAATATATCATAATCTCATGCCCTATAGGGTGCGTGAGATTCTGATTGTCTCGAGTCCATATGATGCATTTATCATGGAAGAGGACGGCGGACTTCTTGAGCATGTATTTATGCGAATCAGAGGGGTTAGCTTAATTGAACCTCCAAAAATAACAGTTGTTACAAACTATAAGCAGGCCCTAGAATCCATCTCACAAAAGAGTTTTGATCTAGTGGTTATTATGCCGAAAATTTTAAAACCAGATGTTATCAAACTTGGAAAATCAATAAAAGATCAACACCCAAATATAACAGTGATTTTGCTTGTCCATAGCGCCAAAAGTCTTACTCTGTATAAAAAGAAAATTCCTAAAAATGCAATTGATCAAGTCTTTATCTGGTCAGGTAATAGAAATATTTTATGGACGATTTTAAAATGGTCTGAAGACAAAATAAATACTCCCCATGACACAGAGATGGTCATGGTTAGGGTATTAATTCTAATCGAAGACTCCCCTTCTTATTACTCTTCTATACTTCCTATTTTATATCAATCAATTGTTAGACAAACAAAAGCTGTTCTTGATGACAGCTTAAATGAAGAACATAGATTAATGAAATTAAGAGCAAGAACAAAAATCTTACTTGCTAATAATTATGAAGAAGCAATGGAACTTTATATAAGATACCGCCCCTATCTGCTTGGTATTTTTTCAGACATTCGTTTTCCAAAGGGTGGAAAAATTGACCCCGAGGCAGGAATAAAATTTTTATCATTTGTAAAAAATGAACTTCCAGACCTTTCCCTACTACTACTAAGTACAGAAAAAGCTAATATTTCCAAAGCAAAAGAAATCTTTGTCCGTTTTCAAGATAAAAACTCACCATCACTCCATCTTGAAATTAGAAGATTTTTAGTAGACTACATGGGTTTTGGAGATTTTATATTCAGAATGCCAAATGGTGTTGAAGTTTCAAGAGCATCTAATCTTGTAAATCTTGAGAAAGTTTTAAAAACAGTCACCAGAGAATCTCTCAGGTATCACGTAATGCTTAATCATTTTTCAAATTGGCTATTGGCCCGCTCTGAAATCTCGCTTGCTACAAAGTTTAGATCATTAGATTACTATGATTTTGCAAATCTAGATGAACTTAGAAAAAGACTTGTATCTATTTTAACAGAGACTCGCTCTCTTAGACAAAAGGGAATTATTTTATCATTTAAAAAAGATGGATTTGATCCTGAAATGACTTTTTTAAAAATAGATGAAGGATCTCTTGGTGGTAAAGCTCGTGGCTTAGCCTTTATGGTAAAACATCTTCAGCAAAATAGTGCAAAGCTAAAAAAAATTTCCAATATATCAATACTTATCCCAAGAACACTTGTGTTATCGACAGACTGCTTTGATGATTTCATGGAAGATAATAATTTTGAAGACTTTACTGAAGTAGAATATTCAGACCAACTAGTTGCACAACTTTTTACCCAGGCAAAATTACCAAAAAACATTGAAGAAGACTTACGAGCATACTTGGCAAAAGTTACTTACCCAATTGCCATAAGATCATCAAGTCTATTAGAAGATAGTAAAGACGAACCATTCGCAGGTCTTTACTCAACGTATATGCTTCCAAATAACCATCCCAATATCAATGAAAGATATCGTCAACTTTCAATGGCGATTAGACTTGTCTATGCTTCAATCTTTTATGAATCCCCAAAAGCTTTTTCAAAAAGTACTCAACATAGAACAGAAGAAGAAAAAATGGGAGTTTTAATTCAAGAAGTTATTGGAAGTCATTATGGAGAACTTTACTATCCTGCTATTTCAGGAACAGCACAATCTCATAATTTTTATCCATTAAATTTCATGAAGGCCTCTGAAGGTATTGCGAATCTTTCCATCGGTTTTGGAAAAATAATAGTAGAAAGAGGACAAACCTTAAGATTTTCACCTAAATATCCTAAAAACATTGCTCAATTTTCGACGGTAGATGATATATTAAGTAACTGTCAAAAATCTTTTTTTGCACTCAACATGAAAATAGATGAACAAAATGATCTAAAATGGTTGAATGAAGAGACAAATTATATTTTAAAAGATATTGATGAAGCAACAAATGACTACCCTATTAAATTTTTATCCAGTTCATATCTCCAAGAGGATCATGTAATTAGAGATTCTTTTATCTCTGGAAGTTATCCCGTTGTAACTTTTGCTAATATTTTAAAACACAATAAACTCCATCTGGCCCAACTTCTTTCTACCATTCTAAAAATAGGGAAAGAGGGATTTGGTTGTGATGTTGAGATGGAATTTGCAATTAACCTTTCGCAATCACCAGATACTCCACATCAGTTCTACCTACTTCAAGCCAGGCCTCTAACAACTTCTCAAAGTGATATCTACCAAGAAATAACTCAAAGTGATATAAAACAAGCTCTTTGTTATTCTACAAATGCTTTAGGACAAGATGACTATGAAGATATTAATAATATAATTATAGTCAAGCCTGACAAGTTCAATTCCAGCTCAAGCATTTTAATTTCAAAAGAAGTCTCAAAATTAAATGCAAAACTAAAAAAACAAAATAAGAAATTCCTTCTTATTGGCCCAGGACGCTGGGGATCAGCAGATCACTGCCTCGGAATTCCCGTTGCCTGGAACGACATTTCCAATGTTAGCGCAATCATTGAAGCGACAATACCTTCAGTAAGTGCTGATCCATCACAGGGGACCCATTTCTTCCAAAATATTACGGCCCTAGGGATTACTTATATCACGATTTTTAATAAATCTGATTTTTTAAACTGGGAGTGGTTTTTCAAACAAGAAATTGTAGAACAGACTGATAATATTGCACATATTTACTTAGATCATCCTCTTATTTTAAAAATTGATGGCAGAAAAAACCAAGGGGTTATTTTAAAGCCTAACAATACTCTTTAAAGGAATTTAATTATGGATATTGAAAATTATATAAAAAAAATACTAAGTTCAAAAGATCCAAACCAAAAAGAATTTCATAACTCTGTTCTAGGTCTTTTAAAATCTATAGAAGTGGTATTAGAACAAAGGCCAGATTTATACCAACAAAAAATAATTGATCGAATTATTGAGCCTGATAGATCAATCCAATTTAAAATCACCTGGAGTGATGATCGCGGAGATGTCCAAATAAATAGAGGATTTAGAATTCAAATGAATAATTGTCTAGGTCCTTATAAAGGTGGGCTTCGTTTTCATTCATCTGTAAATTTAAGTATCTTTAAATATCTTGCGTTGGAACAACTTTTTAAAAACTCAATAACCACTTTATCCATTGGTGGTGCTATGGGTGGATCAGACTTCGAATCAAAAGGAAAATCAGATAATGAAATCATGAGATTTTGCCAAAACTACATGAATGAACTAGCTAAGCATATTGGTCCAGAGATAGATATCCCATCGGGAGGAATTGGAGTTGGCGGAAGAGAAATTGGTTATCTATTTGGTTCATATAAAAAAATAACTAATAAATTCAATGGTTCATTTTCTGGAAAAAATATAAACTGGGGAGGATCAGTTATAAGATCCCAGGCTACAGGACATGGGATGGTTTATTTTGCTAATTCCATAATGAAGAAATCAAATGAAAATCTCAAAGGAAAAAGATGCATAATATCTGGTTGTGGGTCTAACTCTCTTTATGTTGCTCAAAAACTTATTAATTTTGGCGCCAAGGTTATTTTATTATCTGAAAATGGCGGCTATTTTTTAGACGATCAGGGACTTGATAATAAAAAAATAGAATTTTTAAAAAAACTAAAAAATATTAAGAGAGGCAGCTTAAGAGAGTATAGTGAAAAATTCAAAGAAGCCAAATACATTAGTATTGATCAATCAAAAGACTTTAATCCCATTTTTAATATTCCTTGTGATCTTATTTTTGCATGTGACTCTAGAAATGAACTTGGCATCATTGACGCACAAAACATTATTAAAAACAATGTAAAATGTATTCTAGAAGGTTACCACTTAGCGCTAACAATGGATGCAATAAATCTACTTATTGAAAAAAATATTATTTTTGCTCCTGAAAAAGTATGTGCATCTGGAAACACCATAATTTCATCTTTTGAACTTTCACAAAACTCCATGAATCTGTCATGGACAACAGAACAAATAGAACATTACCTAGAAAAAGTTATGGCCAACATCCACGATAAAACAATCAATGCTGCAAGACAGTTTGGAAAAAATGATTTTTTTCATGGAGCAAATATTTATGGTTTTAGTAGAGTTGCTGACGCCATGATTGACCAAGGAATAATTTAAACAGTGAACTTACCCTTTATTACTGATAAAAACCTCAAAATAACAGGAGAGATCAAAACTTCTCCTGAAAATTTTCAAGTAACGGAAGTTCCTTTATATAATCCTGACGGCAAGGGAGAGCATTTTTATTTCCAAGTAACAAAGAAAAATTTAACTACTCAAGAAATGGT
>DAOVTR010000173.1 GCA_030633015.1 Bdellovibrionales bacterium | reverse complement strand
TTATATTTAAAATTTCAGCCCCTTTTAAAGTTGCTCTATAAAGGGCCATCTTATAACTGCAAGCTATTTTTCGCGCCCTGTTTTGTTTTACAAATGAGCTCATAACGTCAAACATGGATAGATATGGCCCTCCTCCAATGTCAGAACCTAGTGCCCAAGAAATCCTATAGTTATTAGCTTGTTTAAAATCAAACAGTCCAGACCCAAGCCCTAACTGACTTATGGGCGCGTTGGATGTGGGGCAATGGGCAATACATGATCCTCTTTTTTTAATTAATTTAAGCTCGCTGTCTGTAAGATAAAGACAGTGTCCTAAAATAGTTTTCGGTGTCAAAACTCCACACTGATCATATACATCAGTGTAGGTTGATATCTTCTTAAAATCTGAAAATCTTTTATATAAACTAAGAACTTTTTTAATTTCCCCTTTTGTCTCAGCTAAATGAGTCTGAATAAAAAGCTTTGATCTTTTAGCAAGACTTGAAGTTAATTTCATAAGCTTAGGAGAGGTGGTTATTGCAAATCGAGGCGTAACTGCATAAGATTTTTTATATTTTTTTGCCAATTTTTTTGAAATGTTAAAAGAGTCCTGCTCAGTTTTTTGCAACTTCTTAGGTGAATTCATATCCATAAGAACATTTCCTAAAATATAATCACCTTTAAAATATTTTTGTGCAACGTCACCTGAAGCCTCATCAGCAGAACAAAAACACCCTCCTCCCAAAGTCCCCACTGATAAAAGCTTTTTTGCAAAAACCTTTGCTTTATCGTTAGCAAACTTTCTATTTTTATACTTAGCTTCATAAGGCCATGTATAATGGCTTAACCAATCCAAAAGATTCTTTTTAGGCATTAAAGAGACCTTATCTTGGACCCAATGAAAGTGGGTATCAATAAATCCCGGAAGCATAAGTTGTCCCTTAAAATCTAAAACCTCCAAAGATCTTTTTTGTCCATATCTCTGTAAAACTGGCCATTTTTCTCCTACTTCAAAAATTTTATAAATTGATCCACCTGTTCTATCGAAACGCTTCAATACCACTGCTGCATCTTTAAGATAAATACATTTTGAATCTTCTAAAGGATTTATATAATCAATTAAGAATATTTTGAACTTTGGTTGTTGCAAATCAGGCTCCTTCAATGTTAATTTTAATGACTATTTATAATATTTATAAGGTAATATAAATGACTTTCTTAACACCATATAAAAAATGTTTTCTTTACCTCTTATCTATCACATTTATATTTAATATATGGATCAACCAATCAGTAATTGCTCAGGATTCTAACAGTTATAATATAAAAAATGCGCTGGTTCTCACCATAAATGCCAGCATCAATCCTGCAACGTTTAGCTATGTTAAAGAGGGATATAAAAATGCTAAAGATAATAACTTTGACATAGTAATTATCAAAATTAATACACCTGGTGGCCTTGTATCCACAACAAAAAGAATACTAACAAAGATTGGAGAACAAGACATACCTACGGCAATTTGGATTACACCAGAAGGAGCCTCTGCCACTAGTGCTGGTGCTATAATTGCCTCAAGTGCTCATTTTCTGTTTATGTCAGAAGGCACCAATGTAGGCGCTGCAACTCCAATTCAGATGGGCGGGGATATTAAAGAAAAAGATCTCAGATCAAAAGCGATTAATGATTTAGTAGCGCTCGTTCAAAGCCTCGCTGAGGCCCGCGGAAGAAATGGTAAGCTCTTTGGCCAAATGATTGAATCAGCTAAATCTTTTAAGGCACTTGAAGCAAAAAAGTTAAACTTGATTGATGGAATTTTAAATAATCAAAATCAACTTCCCGCCCTTTTAAATGGCAAAATCATTCATATTAAGGGGGAGCAGTTCAAAGTAACGTCTTCAAATATCAGCTACCAAGAATTTAAAATGGATTTTGGGCAAGTACTTTTAAATATTTTTGCAAATCCATCCATGGCATACATACTATTTATTATTGGTGCGGCCCTGTTATATTTGGAGCTTCAGGCCCCAGGAGGAATGGTTGCTGGAAGCATTGGTGTTCTGTTTTTAATTCTTGCTGCCATCTCTTTTCAAATTCTCCCACTGAATATTGGCGCCCTTGGCCTTATTGCTTTATCATTTATTTTATTTGTACTTGAAGCCTATGTAACTAGCTATGGAATCTTATCCATTGCGGGGGTTTTTGCCTTGACCTTTGGATCACTGTTTTTATTTAGAACAGATAACGCTTATATTGCCGTCAGTAGTGGTCTTATATTTTCTACAGTTGGAGGCATTGTTGCTTTTTTAGGGATGATTTCACTTTATTGGTTAAAAGATAGTAAAAAAGAGAAAGTTAGATCACTTTTCTCTCTAGAAGGAAAAAGTTGTATCATAACGTCTGTCTTAGAATCTAATAGCAATAACCATGCTTTCCAAGTCAAAGTATCAGGTGAGATTTGGAAGGCCATTAGCAATAACCAATATAGCGTTGGTGATCAATGCACTATTCTTACCCAAAATAAACAAGACCTATTTTTAGAAATATAAAGGAGCGGCCATGATAACAACTTTTCTTCCATTTATAGTAATTTTACTAATTCTTCTTTTTAACACGGTAAAGATATTAAACGAGTATCAAAGGGCGGTGGTCTTTAGACTAGGAAGATTTGTAGGAGTTAGAGGGCCCGGACTTATTATCCTAATTCCAGGCATCGAAAAGATGATGAGAGTAGATCTTAGAACAATAACTATGGATATCCCCTCTCAAGATATTATAACCAAAGACAATGTTACTTTAAAAGTTAATGGGGTTGTCTATTTTAAAGTTGAAGATCCAGAAAGAGCGGTTATTGCTGTTGAAGATTACCTGTTAGCAACAGGACAAATAGCCCAAACAACTTTGAGATCTGTTATTGGACAATTTGATCTTGATCAACTTTTATCTCAAAGAGATCAAATAAATCATAAATTGCAGTCAATAATTGATGATCAAACAGAGCCTTGGGGAGTAAAGGTCGGAGTTGTTGAGGTTAAGGCAATTGATCTTCCACTTGAAATGCAGAGATCTATGGCCAAACAAGCTGAAGCAGAAAGAGATAAAAGAGCAAAAGTTATTTCTGCAACTGGAGAGTTTGAGTCTGCTAAAATCCTAGCGGACGCTGCTGCAGTACTCGATACTCAAAAAAATGCCATTGTACTGAGATATTTAGACACCATGAAAGAGATCTCCTCAGGAGAAGGAAAAAGCACCACATTTTTTCCTCTACCAGTGGACTTTTTAGCGAATCTTCAAGGAAAGAAGTTAAATTAATTTATAACTATTGATGAAGTTAATAGAAAGACAATAACAAGAAGTTAAATACGGTATTCAATACCTAGCTTTAATGTATTTGTATCAAGCCTATTAATCCAAGCAATTTTAGCAAGCACTGGATCTAACCGGCCACATTGGACAATACATTCCATATTTTTCTCTAACTTATCGTTGTAAACAATAATAACTCCGCAACCTCGATACGCTTCATTAAAAACAAGACCGATTATCTCCGGAGTAAAGTCTTTAACTTTTTTCCCAAAAGATATACCAGCAAGAGTATTTTTATCAGCGTCAAATCTAAGATACTTTCTCTGTTTATCCATTTACTATTCCTGTGCTAAGTCTCTTATGCAGCTAAAAGCTTCAATTGTATTATTAAATATTGGTAGTCCTACTTTTTGAAATAGTGCTCGATATTGATCATATAGAGATCCCGAATCAATAACTATTCCAATGGGTAAATTGGACTGTTTTGAAATTTCTTTAATACTTTTTGCAAACGAAGATGCAATAGAAATTGCCTGATCCATATCAAAAGTCTCAAGTCGATCAGTAAGAGGAACAACTCCAATAAAAAGACAATCTAGATTATCAAATTTAGAAAAAGTTTTAATGCAATTTAAATATCCTGTCTCGTCGGCCATAGGAGTTAGATCAAGCGGGTTTGCAGAAGTTACAATACCACTGAGCTTTGATTTAACTATAGTTTCATCTAAAATATCTTTCTGCTTTTTAGACAGTTTTAATAAAATATTATCTAAACCAAGCTCTTTTTGAGTTCCAAGAAGATCAGCAGTAGAAACTGTTTCGTAGCCCGCATTGCTCATCACTCCAACACTACTAAAAACTTTTTTTGATGTTGGATAACAGCTTAGCCAACTAACCATATTATTAAAACTTACAAAATTCTCCACCACATGAATTCCAGCTGATTTTAAAAGCTTTTTTTGAAGTGTATAGTTTCCAGCCATGGCACCAGTATGTCCGGCCGCTGCGCTCATGCCTTCGACTGATCTTCCACCTTTATAAATAATTACATTTTTCCCATTTGCTATAACTTTCTGGGCCTCTTTTGCAAACTGAGCAGCTTCATTTTCTCCAAATCCTTCAATGTAGACTGCAGCAACAGCAATAGAAGTATCGTAAAAAAGATACTTTAAAAAAGTAGAGATTTTTAGATCAATTTGATTTCCAACACAAAATCCATATTTAACTGGAAGCTTCTCGCTATTTGAAATTCTAGTAATAAAATAAGCTCCACTTTGACTTAAAAAACCAATATTACCATCTTCATAAAAATTAACAGGTAACTTTTGCTCAGATATAAATAGAGTTGAAAGAGATAGTTGAGATAGAACAATTCCCAAACTATTAGGGCCAATAATGGC
>DAOVTR010000271.1 GCA_030633015.1 Bdellovibrionales bacterium | reverse complement strand
GAGCACTCGCCATTTCTAAATTTAGGGTTTTTCCAAATTTTTTTGTAACTAAAGATACTGCTTCAACGTCCGTATCTTGAATATGCCTACGATCTTCTCTTAAATGAATCGTAATTTGACTCGCCCCATTTTCTAAAACATGTTTAGCAGCATCTACTACGGATGGGTAATTTTCACCTCTTGCCTGTCTTAAAGTTGCAACATGATCAATATTTACTCCTAATTTTGGTGTCATAAAAAATCCCTATCCTAAAAGCTCTAAAATTGTCGCTTTTAATTTTTCTGTAATTTCATTTATTAAAATACTATCTTTACCTTCGACCATTATTCTAAGTAGTGGTTCTGTTCCAGAATATCTTATAAGTAGTCTTCCATTATTTCCAAGTTGCTGCTCAGATTCTTTAATCTGTTTTTGTAACTTATCAACCTTTTTTAAATCAACTTTTTTTCTTACTTTAATATTAGTAAGATTTTGGGGAAATAATGTTATCTCAGATATTAATTCTTGAAATGATTTATTAAAAAACTTGGTTGCCTCAATTAGCTTTAACGCTGCCATCATTCCATCGCCAGTAGTTGAATGATCTTTTAAAATTATATGCCCTGAAGGTTCACCGCCTAATATCGCATTACCACTTTTCATATAATCCATAATATATCGATCACCAACTTTTGTTCGCTGAAACTTTAAACCAATTGATTTTAAATATTGCTCTAAACCAAGATTTGACATTACTGTACCTACAACAGTGTCTCCCTCTTTAATTGTTCCTCTCGCAAGTAAAAGTTTTGCAAGTATTCCAATCAGTACATCACCTTCCACCTGTTTTGCATTTTCATCAATAATTACAACTCGATCAGCATCACCATCTAAACAGATGCCCATGTCAGATCTATATTTTCCAATTGCCTCCATACATGTTTCAGGATAAAGAGATCCACAATTGTCATTTATATTTACCCCATTAGGTGATATTCCAATTGAAAAAACTTCTGCACCCAACTCATCTAAAATCATTGGCGCTACTTTATAAGCTGCTCCATTAGCACAATCGAGTACCACTCTCATTCCATCTAAATTATAATTTTCTGGAAATACCGACTTAGTATTTACAATATACCTACCTATAACTTCATCCAATCTCTTAGCATGACCTAAGTCGGGTCCCGTCTGAGTTGGAATTAGGGATGAATCAAAAATCATCTCTTCAAGTTCAATTTCAACTTCATCTGGCAACTTATAACCCTGCGAGTCAAAAAGTTTTATTCCATTATCAAAGTAACTATTATGGGAAGCAGAAATCATTACCCCGGCATCTGCCCTCATGGATTTTGTTACAAATGCTACTCCTGGCGTCGGCAGTGGGCCTGTTAAGATAACTTGACCACCTTGGGAACAAACACCTGCAGAAAAAGCTTGCTCAAGCATATAACAACTTCTTCTAGTGTCTTTACCTAAAATAATAAGAGGTCTTTTTCTTTTAGATTTTTTTTGAAAATAACTTGTAACTGCCCTACCAAGCTTTAGTGCAACTTCACAAGTCATGGGATAAATATTTGCAACCCCTCTAATTCCATCAGTCCCAAATAATTTTCTTTCATTCATCTTATATATCCATATGAGTCAATTTTTAAATATTCAATTATGATGGGCCCACTGTACATTTTTAGTCAAAATAGTTCAATTTTATTCTTATAATTCTCCTAACATTGATATATAAAATAGTGTTTTTAAATCATATAGTAGGAAACCAAGTGAAATATACGACAATAAAAATTAATACCACCGGTGAAAAATTTTATGACATCACCGACCAAGTAAAAAAATCAACGGAAAGCTATCTTGATAGTCTAAATTTATCAAATAAATCAGGAATTTTACATATTTTTATGCCTCATACTAGTTGTGGACTAACTATATCAGAAGCATTTGATCCTTCTGCAGCAACTGATATGGAAAATTTTTTAAAATTTATGGCAAAAAGAGAACTACCTTTTATAACTCATAAATCGGAGGGGCCAGACGACTCCCCTTCGCATATGAAATCCATTATGCTCGACAACTCTCTCACATTAATTGTTGATGAAGGAAAAATTGTATTAGGAACTTGGCAAGGAATCTATTTAGCTGAGTTTAGAGATGGCCCTAAAAATCGAAATATTCATCTTAAATTTTCAGTTGATAATTATTAAGCTGCTTTTTTTATATCGCTATTTTTATTATGATTTAAAGATTGATCCAGTTTATTTTTAATTTGATCACTTAGAATTAATTTCTTGCGCAAAGCCTCTCGACTAATGCCAAGTTTTTTTGCTGCTTTAGATTTATTTCCTAAACTTTTTTTAATTTCCAATTCAATTAATTCTTTTTCAACTAAGGCCAACCTATCTTTCAACAAAATATCACTATCTGCTACAAAATCTAAATCACCAAACACTCTACTTTTAGCATCTACGTCAAAAACCGGAGCAGCAATCCCATCCATCTCCAATTCCGTTATAATATGAATTTTAGGGTTATATAAAACAATTCTCTCAACCAACACCCTTAATTCTTGAATATTTCCTGGCCAATCATGTCCCATTAACTTAGAAATTGCATTGACTGAAAAATTTTTCAATAAGAGTCCCTGCTTTTGACAATCTAATCTCATAAAATAATTTGCTAAATGCTCAATATCCTCTTTTCTCTTTCTTAAAGAATCAATTTTAATATATGCTTTATTAATATATTCAAATAACTCTTTGTTAAAAAGCCCATCTTTAACCATCTCTGACAAATCATCAGATGTTGTCACAAGAAAACGAACATCAAGACTAACTCTACTCTCTGACAAGCGCCCATCTTTAATTACTTTTAGTAACCTTGCTTGATGCTCGAGGGACAATTGTGATATTTCTTCCAATACCACCGATCCACCAATACATTTGATCAGTTTTGATTCTTCTTCTGGAGGCCCAAATAACTCTTTTTCAAGTACTGAATTCTCTTTTTGCCAACACTCAATAATTTCAAACTCTTTAAGTCCTCTTTTTCCTTCAATATGAATAATTTTCGCATACAAGGATTTTCCAACACCTGCTTCACCATTTATAAGTACTGGAACATCTAAGTCCTTCACTTTTAAAATAGTCTTTCTAAGATCATTCATAAATGGTGACTTGCCAATTAAAACATTTTCTCGGTCGTAAGGAGTACTAAATCTTCTAATTAAAGAACTCTCTGAAATAGGATTATATTTGTGAAAAATTGCAGAAAAAACCAATGCTAACACTTTCATGGTTTTTTCATCGTCCACAGTAAAGCGATCCTCATTTCTCTTATTTAAAACTTCTATTACACCAATAATCTTATCTTCACGATTGGAAACAGGATAACAAACGATTGACTTCGTTACAAAATCCAATTGCTGATCAAATTTTTCATTAAACCTGCTACGGTCGTTGATTGTATCAATATTCAGCGCTATTCCAGTTGTAAAAACAGATCCCGCTATTCCTAATCTATAATCAAATTTTAAAGTTCCTTCATCAGCTCCAATGGCCTAATAAGCCTCCAAT
>DAOVTR010000223.1 GCA_030633015.1 Bdellovibrionales bacterium | reverse complement strand
TTTTCATTCTAGGATCTGTTACAAATACAATTCAAGCACAATCAATGGTTGATACCATTGTTGCTCAGTTAAAAAATCATAATATTAATTGTCGATCAAAAGAAGGGGGAAAAGAGTCTGACTGGCTTTTAATCGACTTTGGAGATGCTATTGTTCATATCTTTTTAGACAGTGCAAGAGAATTTTATAATATTGATGATCTATGGCAAGACAACAACCTAGTTACTATTCCTCAATCATATTACTTTGAAAATCCACAAATAACACAAAATGAAAATAAAGAAGATAAAAATTATTTTTAAACATGAAAAATATAACTCTCTTATGTGTTGGAAAACTTAAAGATAAAAAACTTATCGATCTTGAAAAAGATTATATTAAAAGACTTAAAAATATAAGTTTTTCAATTATTGAACTAAAGTCATTTGAAGAAAACATCAATCTAGAACAGAGTGAAATATTAAAAAAAATTGATCTGCTAAAATCTCAAAAATCAATTTTCACAGTTTTGCTAACTGAAAATGGTACAAGTTTTTCAAGCTGTGATTTTTCAAACTGGCTACATTTAAAATTTGAACAATCTGTACAGAACATTGTTTTTATCGTTGGAGGAGCAGTTGGATTTTCAAAAGAATTTAAAGTAAACTTTGATATGACTCTCTCTCTCTCTAAGTTTACCTTTCCACACAAGCTTGCCAGACTACTAATTATTGAGCAGCTATATCGTTGCAAAACCATTAAGGAAAATCACCCTTACCATAAATAATTTGATTAATTATTTATGGTAGTTTATATTTATTATTAAGTTCAGAAGATAACCAAATTATAAATAGTAATTACTTTCAAAGATTTTATTAACCTAATAATTTTTATAATTTATTTAAAACTAATTCAGCGGTAGCAAAACCCGGGAGATTAATATCAATTTTATTAAGATCAACCTCTTGTGAATAACAAAATCCATACAGCTTATATTGGTCCAATGAATATTTATCAAAATCAGGATGCAATCTTAAATGAGTTCTAAAATTATTTATCAATACTTTTTTAAACCCAACTCTATTCATTTCTTCTAAAAACATACGTTGCGAAATTTTTTCATCGTTACCTGAATAGGTGAGAGCAACGTAAAACTCATTACAACTTGAAATTTCATCTTTTTCATTTGGAGATAACCAGTTTTTAAACTTAGAGTTCTTAGTCAGCTTTGCAATGTTCATATCAAACAAAAGAGTAAATTCGTGAAACCAAGAAATTCGTTTAAAGTACAACGAATCATTCCAACTTGCTCTACCGTATACTCCGCTATTTATTGAAAATTCTCCATGAGTAATCAACTGCTTTGAAAGAGATGAACAAGAGACTTGGAAAAATATTAGTAATAAAAAAAACAATTTCATAAGTTATTATTTTACTATAGGTATATCTATAAGCATAGTTTTTTGATTAGTCACTTAAGTTAAGTCTCAATCGCACTATCTATTGACTTTTGCGCTTCCATTTCAAGATTCATAAAACGAACAGAAAAACCCTGTCCAGCATCTAAAACTCTTACTATTTTGCCCTTTGCTACAAAACTATAATTGGAATTATCAGGATGGACATTCATGGAAATCTCTTCACCAACATTAACTGGTGAGTCCGCAACTAAAACCTGAAGCCCTCCCACTGATATATCTCTACAAATACCTTCATATACTTTTGAATTATCATGAAACAAAAGCCTTGCAACAAATGGTTTTCTAGACGCTTGTCTTCTTTCACTTTCCTCAATAACTGGAGGAACATCTGAAAATAATTTACCAAAGATTTCAAGATCAGCAAGAAAAATCCAATCATCCATACCTGGAGTAAAAATCAATGTTTTTGCATTGACTCTTTTCTCTTCATACATCTGTTTTATCATATTTAAAGAGAACGGACCGTATTCTGCTTCAGCACGATTTCTATCAATTCCAATTTTAATAGAAAATTTTCTTTGATCATAATCCATATCATTCCAATCAATATGCTCTAACTTTTCTTCATTTATTATTTCAGGTTTAATAATCTCATGCCCAGTATCCCCCTCATCTACTACGTCACTTGATTCATCTGAAATAATCTCTTCAAGTGGAATATCTTGATCAATTATTTCACTTAATTGTACATCTTCTGTTTCAGTAACTTGAGGAATATTATCTTCAAAAAAATATTTTAATTCTTCAATCTCCTTTAGATTTTTCCAATTTTCAAACCCTTTTTTCCAAACAAAACTCTCACCCAATAGTACATCTGTATCAAAAAGATTTTTTAATTCATCTTCTTCCACGGGACCTATTCTTTCGTTGTCTTGAACATAATACCAATTAGTAGACATAGTAATTCTCCAAATTATTATAAGTTTTGTTTTATGCTTTATTTTAACCCGTTGAAATTACGTTATAAACACCTGAAAATTTTGCCTCAATCCCAAATACCACTTTAAAGCTTAATTTAAACAATAAATCTTATTGTTTTCTTAAAGTTATAGACATTTTTACCGATCTGTAAAGAGGTGCAAGTATGGAGAATAAAATGAAAAAAACAAATAATGACCTTCAAAAATTTATTGCAACTTTTTTTTCGATTATGCTTATTTTTGGCTTAACATCATGCGCCAAAGAAGAATTTGGTGCAAATAAAGTTGTTGATGAATTTGATTCTCCAAGTATCTGGACAGATAACACAAATAGATGCTCTAGCTATAGCTTAAACAAGCCTCAGGTTGATTTTTTATTTTTATGGGATAATTCTAGCAGTCAACTTTTTGTGAACTCACAAACAAAAGAAGCACTCAACAACACCATTGAACTAATCGCAACTTCAAGATTTAATTACCATATCTTAATGGCTCCTCTGATTGGAGAAGGAAATAACGACACATTTCTTGTGGCCGAAAATCCAGATGGACTTTCAAGCGATGCTTTAAATAAACTGGTCGGACAAAGTGAAGCTGCAAACAAACTTTCAACTTTCCCAACGACAGCAGGTAGTGTTGAACACGGTTTACAAAGAACAATTGATTTAATCAATTTGAATAGGTCAAATAATATTATTAGAAGCAATACTTATCTAATTATTATTTTAATGTCCAACGGAGACGATCTGAAATATACGGATATGGGATATGTCTCAGGAGCTGAAACCGATGCTTATATCCAATCAACAAAAGGGCAACTTCTAAACATAAGGGACAATATTCTCCACAATCCAATGATGAGATTTATATCATTAGTGCCATTTACTCAATGTGCTACCGGATATAAAGCAAATTATTCTTATAAAAAAATGTCTAAACTAATTTATGAAGCCCCATATCCAAACGGCATAGCATCTCCAACTGATCAAACCAGCTCAAATCCAGATAGCTATGATATTTGTGGAATAAATTTCACTCACCTATTTGATGGAGTAAATAACTCTCTTCAAGATACTGTCGTAAGTCATGTTTATAACTTTTGGCCAATCACTGGCCCTGGCGGACAAACTTTTGATCCGAACCAAGTAACTGTTACCAAAAGTACTGGCCAAGAAATCCCTCAATCTTCGACAAATGGTTTTACTGTTTTAGATGGTATTCAATACAACCATAACTTACGATTTTTTCCTGATCCTGCAAATCCTCCAATAGAACAATTTACAGGTCATCTAATTGCACTTCATGGTGAAGCTAATTATGTTAAATACCCAGAGTGTTTAATTATAAAAACACAGGCTTCTACAGATTATTATGGGTATGTACACCTACATTCAAATCCTCTTGTCTCTTCGATACAATTAACTATTGATGGACAAAGCATTTCACAATCATTAACAAACGGATGGGAATTAATTGGATATAAAAGTTCACAAAATATAAAAATAATTTCTCCAACAAATCCTACTCCTGCAACTCCAGCAGAAAATAAAACTGGTTATTTTTTAAAACTTCACGGCAGTGCAATTTTCAGTAATGGTGTTTCGATACAAGTACTTTATGACCCGCAAAGTATTTGATTAATTAATATCCGCCAGATTTCGTTTTGCTATCATTTAATTTTGTTAGCGCATTCATTAATTTTATTGCAGGTAAAGTCTGTTTTATTTTTTTTAAATTTACTTCTGTTGTTAATTTATTATTAT
>DAOVTR010000046.1 GCA_030633015.1 Bdellovibrionales bacterium | reverse complement strand
CTTTATATTCGGCCTCTACAGTATTGGAATCATCTCTTTTTTTACTATTTTTGTGATGCTGCGAATTAACATTTTGGGCCATATCTTGCTGACTTTTCTTAATAAAACTAATAGTTTTAAAAGTACGGTAGAGTCCTCTTATAAATATAAAAAAAATATAAATTAAAAATGCTTTAAAAAGGGCTTGAAAAATCATGATCACCTCAAAAAAGAAAGATATACTATTTCAATTAATAAGGCCAATGAAGCAAAAGAACTAAAATATACTTTTATTGCTAAAATCTCCGAGGTTACTATTGGCATTTTAAATATTTAGGTTATATTTCAACCATATTTAACTGGAGCTATTGATAAATGAAGCAAGAATATATTAGCAAATGGACAGAGCAGTTTGGCGAGCAAATTAAAGTACGGCTAGAAAAAAGAGATAAAATGATCGAGGCCGGTTTTAATCCATATAAAAATGGCTTTGGCCCATCAATAAAGGCCCAAGAACTTTTCGAACTTTATAAAGATAATTCCAAAGAAGAATTAACCGAAATTAAAGAGACTTATAAACTAGCTGGCAGAGCAATGCTTGTTAGAAGTTTTGGAAAAGCAGGGTTTATCACTTTAAAAGATGGATCAGGAACTTTTCAAGTTTATATTAAAAAAGATAAAATTTCAGAAAAAGACTTTAATGAGTATAAACTTTTAGACTACGGAGATATTATATACGCTGAAGGCACAATATTTAGAACCAATAAAGGCGAGCTCTCTCTTGCCACTACCAATTTTCATATTTTAACAAAATCAATTCGTCCACTACCTGAAAAGTTTCATGGACTCACTGATGCAGAACTAAAATATAGAATGAGATATGTTGATTTGATTACCAACGATCACTCAAAATCAGTTTTAAAGACCAGATCTGATGTTATTAGATACATAAGAGATTTTTTCTATGATCGTGAATATATGGAAGTAGAAACTCCAATGCTTCACTCTATTGCTGGTGGGGCCGCTGCAAAGCCATTTGAAACTTTTCACAATGCTCTTGGAATGGATTTAAACCTGCGAATTGCTCCAGAACTACACCTAAAAAGATTAATTGTCGGTGGCTATCCTAGAGTATTTGAAATGAATCGCTGCTTTAGAAATGAGGGACTATCAATTAAGCATAATCCTGAATTTACCACAATCGAATTTTATGAAGCCTATGCTACTTTTGAAGATCATATTGATCTTACTGAAAATTTAATAAGTGGTCTTGCCTCTGATGTTTTAAAAACAGATAAGGTTATGTACGGGGATAATGAAATTAATCTAACCAAACCATTTAGGCGATTGGCAATGAGAGATGCAGTTTGTGAATATACAAATCTAAACTTGGAAGAGACAAAAGACAGCGATGCCATGATGAATCTTTTAACTAAAAAAGATGGAATAAAAAAAGAAGATATTAAAGATCTTTCAGTAGATAAATTAATGGTAATGTGTTTTGAAGAATTTGCTGAAGAAAAACTTATCCAACCAACCTTCATCACGCACTACCCAACTGAAATTTCTCCACTCGCAAGAAGAAATGAAAAAGATCCAACCATTGTTGATCGTTTTGAATTTTTTATTAATGGCTGGGAAATAGCAAACTGTTTTTCTGAGCTTAATGATCCTACAGACCAACTTGATCGTTTTGCAGGCCAAGCAGAAGATAAACTTAAAGGTGATGATGAGGCCTGTGATGTAGACTACGATTTTGTACGAGCTTTAGAATACGGAATGCCGCCTACGGCCGGTGAAGGCATTGGCATTGATAGGCTGGTAATGGTTTTAACTAATAGCTCTACTATTAGAGATGTTATTGCTTTTCCTCTTTTAAAAGAAGAAAATATTACTCAAGAATCTCAAGACTCATAACGACTTGTTCATTAAATAAGTTACAATTATAAATTTTTAATAAGTACGACTGCCTAAATATTCTAAAATAAAATCAATGGGTCTTCTAAGAGTTAATAACTCCTCTAAATTACCATTATTAGATAGCTCTTTTACAATACCATCTAGGTGAAATTTGGCCTTATCTAGCTTTGATATTGCATCAAGTTTTACTATAGAGACTGCTTTTTCAATTCCATCATTATGAAACAGAGTACTTATATCCTCTCCACTTAAAAACTTACGCTCAATTTCTGGATTTAATTTAAACCATTGGAAAATAACTGAATTTATAATTCCATTTTTAAGATCAATAAGCTGATCCTTATTTAAATCATCTGAAAAATCCAGAGTATCATCAACATATTGAAATGCTACGCCTAAATTCTTGCTAAATTCGAGGCAATGATTTTTAACTTCTTTTGATGCATCTGCTAAGCTAGGAGCAACAACACAACACCACCTCATTACACTACCCGTCTTTTTTATTGCAACTTCTTCAATCCTTTCCTTAGTATAATTTCTTTTTTCACTTAAATTTAGCTGAAGCCACTCACCATCTGATAAATCCTGAATTACCTGAGCTATCTCTTGCACCAGATTAACCCTTCCTTTCTTGGCCACATTTAATACAACATTTGAAAAGAGATAATCCCCCGCAAGGACCGCTTTTTTATTAGAAGATACTATATTAATTGAATCCTTGCCCCTTCTAGTATGAGCGTCATCAATAACATCATCATGACATAAACTTGCCGCATGAACGAGCTCAATGGCCTTAGCATATGGTGTAACTTCTTGAGGATCTAGGCTAAATAAATTACCAAATAGATACGTTAGAAGTGGCCTAATTCTTTTACCACCAACAAAAACGGTATCATTTAAAAGTGTACTTATTTCTGAATTAACCTGATCATTTTCAATGTTCCAGTCAATACCTTGAAACTCACTTTTAAGCTCATCAGAAAGAAAATTATCTATTGAATCAAACAACTCAGTCCTGCCTTCGTACTAAATATATTTAAAACTATACTTATGGCGTAACTAATTAACATTTCAGGGAATTAAAGTAAATCAAAATTGCTGCGAACTAACCGACGTTTTTACTAAAGTATTATGAACTTCTGACGATACATTAGATATGGAACTTTATATAGGAGAACGTTATGAAGTTTTTTTCTAAATTAGCAATTATTGCGCTTTTACTCACGTCAATTGTAAGTTGTAGCAGTAATTCAAGAAAAGTGGCAAATAGCCCAAACATTTCTGATCATGAATCCCAAGAGTGGAGAACATACTTCGAGAGATACGAAGATGATGATGGTCGCAAGTAAATTTGGTTCTATAACGCTACTTCAAAATTAAACTAACCCCCTGACGGAGAATTTTGCCCGGGGGTAGTTTGATTTTCATTTCTAACTAAGAAAATTTTTCTAAATTATTTCATTTATCAAATTCATCTGATACTAACAGGCAAATTTAAGTTTTAAAACCTGGAGAATCAATTCATGAAAATTACACTTTTTTTAATAGCTACAATTATTTGTACTAACCTTTTAGCAGAAACCAAAGTCTCTGCCTTTTTTGCCCTTGATCTACTGAAAATAAAATCTATTGAAAACCAAGACAGTGAGTACACTACTGGAGTTGGCGCCCTTTCCATGAAAATGACCAGTAAAGTTGATAAGTTTGCTGGAAGAATTAAGCTCGACCTAGACGATAGTGCAATTGGAGGTGCTGATTTTGTTCTCTTTGAAGAGGCATATGTAACCTACTATCACTGCGATCACTTAAGTTTTGTTCTTGGTAAAGGAAAAGTTCCATTTACAAAAAATCAAAGAGGGGCCATTTCCGACAGTATGACTGATGGTGGCTCCCTGCTTGGAACTGAACTTTATTGGGGAGAGATTAAAAATCAAAATATAATGAGAGTTAAATTTGGAAACAGAAAGATGGGCTTTTTTAACAAGTTCACTATTTATGCCGACGTATATGGTGAAAAGACTTTTGATTTTGCTAAAAAGAGAGGAGTTGTTAATAAATTTGAATTCTTCCCAATGAAAGGTCTCTACCTTTCTGTAGCGGCAGGCTATTATCACGATACAACAATAAATGATGACGACGAGAAAGTTGGTACTGAAGATTGGTCCGCAACTTTTGCTGGAAACTATACCTTTGATAATATTGAGATCTTTTTTGAATACCTAAATGGACATGCAAAGGGTACTGCTGATAGATACAGGGGTATCAAAAAGCATACTGAAAACATTTATCAAATAGGTACAAATTACAAACCATCAAAAGATCTTAAATATGTTGCAACCTTTGAGCTTGGATCATTTAATACTACAAAATGGTCAGATAACATTGAAAAGAAACAGACAAATATAAAATTAGAGGCCGGACCTGTATTTTCTCTTAAAAGAAATATTTTATTATCTTTAGGTGGATCTTACGAAACAGCGGCGACAACACTTGATGGAGGCAGCGAAACTACTCAAAATGGTTACCAATTTTCCTCTTCAATTGCTTTCTGGTTTTGATTTTTCAGATGCATTGATGAAACTTATTTAAAAAGATGATTAACGCCAATACAACTTTCAATTCTTTTTTTATCAGTTTCATCAGCATCTATATTTTCACAAGAACTTAACCAATCTCCAAATAATTTAATGGTTGATATTTCAACTTTTTCTAATTTGTTTTCAGGCTCATATTTCCCGCAAGATAAAGACACTAGGTCAAGCCTTTCAACTTTACCACATTTCTCTTTATACATATCTAGCCAATTACCAAACTCTTTAACTATCTCAATCTGCTTATCAATAGCAACTTCTGCAGCAATAGTAATATTGGAAAATAAGAAAATGATAATTAAATATTTCATTATTCCAGATCTTTTTTATCTTTAAAAATTATTGAAGCTGTACTTTGGCTCCCTGGCCCATCGTCATCCTCTTTTAACGAAACCGTTAATAACGCCTCATTAATAGTGTCTGGCAAATCAGAAAAGAAGTCATACTTTCTAAATTGTAACTTATCAATCTGCTTTGTATCGCTCATCTTTTTAAAAAAATTTGAAAGTCTAATCATGGGGCCTGAGACTTTATGGGAAATAATAAGATATACAATTGTTGAAAAAAGTAGGCAAATTCCTAATGAAAGAAAAATACCACTTACAATTGTACTTTCTTGCAAACTTACAAATTTATAATACGCGTGAAACTGACCAAATCCTGCCTTTTCACCCAATGCTCTCATATGTTTGAAGAAATTTAACATTTGATATTCAGTGATCACAATTACTAATAAAACTGTTAAAAAATTAACTAACAATAGCAATAATTGAAATCGAGGATATATTAGTAATTTAAACCTCTTCCTTTTATTTCGTCCCGCATCGCTCATATCTATCTCCCTATTTCATATTGTAAATAAATTATTTAATCTTTTTTTACATCACTATCTTTAAATTTAATTAAATTATCACAAGCAAGCTTATATCCTTTTTCACAAGAAAATTCAAAAAGAGACTGAGCTTTCTTTTCATTACCTCTTTCATATTCCAAAATACCTCTATTATTACATGCCTCAATATGATCCAGAGTACATGCTTTAGTAAAAAGATTTAAAGCCATTGAATTATCTTCCTCATTCATAACCATCAAGCCCCAGTTGTAACAAGCTGGCGCATAACTGGTTAAGCAAGCCTTTATATAAAGCTCTTTTGCCTTTTCGTTTTTCTTTTGTTGCAAATAAATATTACCCAAATTATTGCAAGCACGATTATAATTACTATCACATGAAATCTTGTAATATTTTATGGCCTTTTTTTCTTGATCGGCACTTGCAAGGGTTATTGCATAATTATAACACGCTCCCATATGCTTCTGTTCACAAGCTTTTAAAAAGTAAGACTGAGCTTTCTCACCTTCCTCTTTTTTTAACAACAATGACCCAAAATTATTACATCCAGCAATATAACCACCGCTACATGCAAACTCATAAGACTTCAAGGCCTCATTGAGATAATTATTTCTTTCTTTTAATATTCCTAAATTATTACATGACCTCATATAACCTTTCTCACAAGACTGAGTATAAAGTTTAGTTGCTAAATTTTTATTGCCTTTTGATTCTTCAAGTTCAGCTAATTTATCGCATGAACTTACAATGTTTTTTGAACAGACATTTTTGAATATTTTATGAGCTACTTTCTTTTTTCCCATTGACAATAAAACAAAACCTAAGTTTTCACATGCTTTTAAATTTCCACCATCACACGCTTTTGTAAATAACTTGACAGCCAAATCTTTGTTACCAAGCTCATTTTCAATAAGTCCCCAATTATCACAACCACTTAAATATCCTTCGTCACATCCTTTTTTAAATCTGTTCTTAGAATTTCTCTTGGTATTTGCCTTATAGTATTCAATAGCACCTAGATTATTACACGAAGAAAGATAACCCAAGTCGCATGCATCTTGAAAAGTTTTCTTGGCCTTATTCATTTTACTGTTAACTTGATAGGATACACCTAAATAATCGCAAGCTAATATATATTTATCATCACATAACTTCTTTAAACCTTCACCATTATTTTTAATGTCACTCAAAACTTTGGAAAAATGTTCCAGCTGCTTTATATTTTGGGGAGTATGAAACTCCAACATTTTTATTTTTTTACTACTTGTTTTCTGTTTAATTCTTAACTTTGCCATTAATTGGTCAAAAATTTCATAATGAAAAGTAGAAAAAATATTATTTTCAAGCTTTATTGGACCAATCACATCTCTTTTGCCAATAAGTATATGATATAGAAATATTTTAATTACAACTAATCCTTTATCTTTTTCTATCGAACCGCTGATAATATAATCAATTTTATTTTTAAGCCCATATTTAAACGTATCTTCAATTGTCATATTATTCAAAGATTGATAATTTAACGGATCATTTATGGTATTAGGTTTTGAAACAAGTGAAATATTTTCAATAAACATTAAATCATTTAGTATTATCTCTCTAATGCCTTCTTTTATAATAGAACTGCCTTGATCCATGTTTTTTGAATTAGAAAAACCTAAAATATCAATGAGATAAATATTATTTGCAGCCATAATATTAGAAGTGAAGAAAACTAAAATTAATAAAACATTTATTTCAATAATTTTTTTCAACATCATTACCTTTGTTTAAGCAGTTTTACGTTGTTAATAACTTTCTTATCAATTTTAAATGTAATTTTTTGATTATTAAACTCGGCATCGTATTCACCAACAGGAAGTTTTATTTTATTAAAAGGAAGTTTTAAAAAATATATTCCATTACTATCATTCATTTTTATTTTCAAAACAGAACCAATGGGATATTTTTTATCAACACATTTCATATATGCGCTGACAGATCGTTTATATTCAGGAGGTTTAATTTTAATCTGCTGATTATTTTTCGTAAATTTAAAGGGAATAACATATGGGTCATAATTTTTTTTAATTACTCTCAAATATTTTGTTATATGTAATGGCTGAGAAACAGCCTTATTTGTGTACTTAATTCGATGCTCATTAATATAAATTTTAACATTTCTCATTCCTGTTGTTGGCAAGTAGAGAGATCCTTTATGCCCCATATATGCAGAATATTTGCTCTTAACAAGATCACTGGTTACAAAAAAAAGTGACACGAAAATAAATAATAAAAACACGGTTAGATTTTGTTTTGAAAACAGATTAAAACCATATCTATCTTTATTATCATCAAAGTCATCATCAAAATCTGTAAACTTATCAATATTGTCTAAATATTCACTTTTTCTGCTGCTTTTTTTTCTTAGATTATATTTTTCAGTTAATGAAAAAAATCCATTATCTTTCTTCTCTTTATACTTTTTTGACTCTTTTTTTAATCTTTCTCTGTTTTTTACAGCATCTTCCTCAAACTCTTTTTTAATTTCCTCTTTTATCTCTCGCTTTATATCTCCTGTAACCTCTTTAATAGTTGAAGAAACATTGGTTGGTTCACTATTAATATAATCTTTAACATTAATCTGCCCAACCTTTTCTAATGTTTTTTGCTCTTGCAATTGCTCTTCTTCAAAAATCTCGGACATATATTGCTTTAATCTTTCGCGAGTAAAGATTGTATTATAATCTTTGGCACAGATAGACAGTGCTTTATTAAAATCATCCATTGACTTAAATCTTTTATCAGGGCTTTTCTCAAGAGCCTTTAATGTTACCTCATCTAATAGTGGAGATACCTTTAAGTTCTTTGTTGAAGGTAGTTTAACGATTGACTCTTTGATCTCTTTTAAAACCAAATAGATATTATCTTCAGTAGGCCGATATAGTTTTTGAAGAGCAAGGAGTTCCCACAATGTTATTCCTAATCCAAAAATATCAAATCGTTGATCAATCTCTTTCCCATCAATATATTCAGGAGCTAAGTATGATAACTTTCCTTTAACTGTTCCTGGATTTGTAAGAACAGCAGACTGTTCTGTTTTAGCTATTCCAAAATCAATAACTTTTACACTTCCATCATAGTTAATCATTATATTATCTGGTGATATATCACGATGTATAATATTGGATGATTTTCCTGTTAATTTATTTTTATAATTATGCGCATAAGCAAGACCTTGGGCCACTTGTGAAATAATAAAAATTGCACACTCAACAGATACTCTTTTTTTAGTTTTTATATGTTTAACAATAAATTCTTTTAAAGTTCGCCCTTCAATATATTCTAAAACTAAAAATGGCTTGTCATCAATACTTCCATAATCCAATGTCTGAGCAACATTTGGATGGTTAAAACCAAAAGTTACCTTAACCTCTTCCAAAAACATTTTAGCTAATTTTTCATCTTGCCCCAATGCACCTCTAATTTTTTTAACGACGACTATTTTATGTGCCATCTCTCTTAGATACAGAGCCCTGTAAATTTCGGCCATGCCTCCTTCACCTAACTTATCTATTATTAAGTATTTTCCAAACTGCTCGTATCTCTTTTCACTTCGCTTCATTATTCATACTCCTATAATGAGCTACTACTAAATTTAAAAGGGTACTTCACAATAACACT
>DAOVTR010000368.1 GCA_030633015.1 Bdellovibrionales bacterium | reverse complement strand
TGAAATGCTGTATTTCTTTTTTCTTTATCAGAAAGTACTAGAGACTTTCTCTCTGGCCCCATCAAAACCTTATCTTTCGCCATTTCAAAATCATAATTTTCAAGCTCTTTTTTATTATTTCTTGCTGCCAAAAGAGCGGCTTCATTAACTAAATTTGCAAGATCTGCTCCCGTAAACCCTGGAGTTCCTTTTGCAATTATTTCAAGATCTACATCTTTGGCCAAAGGAGTCTTTGTTGAGTGTACTTTTAAAATACCAAGGCGTCCCCTTACATCAGGAACTCCTACAGTTACTCTCCGGTCAAATCTTCCTGGTCTTAAAAGTGCTGGGTCTAAAACATCCATTCTGTTTGTTGCAGCAACTAAAATGACTCCCTCATTGGACTCAAAGCCATCCATTTCAACCAATAGTTGATTTAATGTTTGCTCTCTTTCATCATGCCCTCCACCTAAACCGGAACCTCGATGTCTTCCAACTGCATCAATCTCATCTATAAAAATTATACAAGGAGAATTTTTCTTACCTTGCTCAAAT
The DNA here is from genome assembly GCA_030633015.1 of Bdellovibrionales bacterium. The sequence continues at coordinate 2,130 of DAOVTR010000368.1, read as the reverse complement.
AAATCTCGTACACGACTTGCACCAACGCCTACAAACATTTCTACAAAATCTGAACCCGATATGGAAAAAAATGGGACATCAGCCTCTCCAGCAACGGCTCTTGCTAAAAGAGTTTTTCCTGTTCCTGGTGGACCAACTAAAATTACACCTTTAGGAATTTTACCACCTAATGCTGTGTATTTTTTAGGATCTTTTAAAAAATCAACAACCTCAGCAAGCTCCTCTTTTGCTTCCTCAATTCCAGCAACATCAGAAAATGTTATTTTCTTATCATTAGGACTTAACATTCTTGCCTTGGATTTCCCAAAACTCATGGCCTTTCCACCACCCGCTTGAATCTGTCTAAGGAAAAAATAAAAAATAACAATTAATAAAATCATGGGTCCCCAACTAATGAGGAGACTCGTAAAGAAATCGGGCTTATCCTCCTTAGCATAATTAGGAGTCATCTTATTTGCCCTTAATAAATTAAAGGTCGTTTCACCCGTATCACCAATAACTTTAAAGTTTAGATTTTTTTTATTATCTTCTGGATGCAAGGCCTTATATCTTCCTAAAATAGTATCTTTTCCCTTGAAAGTGACCTCTTCAACTTCGCCTTTCTCAATTCTTGTAACAAATTGTGAGTAAGAGATCTTCTCATCTTTTGGTCCACCTTCATTTACCATTTTATATAAAAGTAAAAGCATCAAGATAACTACGATATACAGTGTGAATGTCTTTTGTTGTGGTTTCATCAAATTCCTTAATTATTTTAAAATATCAATGATAACTATTATACTAATCTATATATTTAATAAAGAATCAATCGGAATTTTTTGAATTTATTCTCTTTTTTTTGCCAATTATTTATTAATCTAGGAAGAGTTTGCACCCAAATTTGTTTGTTTTGAGCATACTCCATGGATATTGGGAAAAGTGGATGTAACCTTTTAATCGTTTTGACTCCCAATAAAGGAGGACTAATAGCAAAAACTAAATAAGGAAAAGCTAAACAACTCCTTTCTATTAGCAACTTTTGCACTTGAGTTAAAGATATTTCTGGAATATGCGAACCTTTATCCATTAAAATTAACTGCTTTTTCAACTGATTATCAAAAGTTTTATACTGATTTAACTGTTTTTGCTGCATAAGGGACACAGAATTGAAAATAGTATAACCCAAAACTCCGCCAGATAAAGTTAAAGGCCCCCACTTTCCCGACTTTGAAGCTCCAATTAATTTCTCAATCTGGAGCTGCAGAGCTCCTCTTTGTGAATTAGATAGTTCAATAATAGATTTTTCAATTAACTCTTGAGACTGATCCATAATATTTTGAAAAGATTTATCTATTATAGAAATTTGCCCATTAATATGACGATCTATACTGTATATGGCCGGGCAATCGACCAGACGGTGCATGTTCAATAATTTTGCTTTTTTATTGCTTCTATAGACGTAATGCTTTTTAATTTTAGGAAATCTTTTTTCCAATTGTGCGACATGTTCTCTTATGAGGTTTCTATCATACTTCAAATTATTATTAGACAAATCTGTTGCGTGGCATATATTAAATTTTTTAGCATAATCAATAAGATGTTTTTTTGTAAAACACATTAGAGGTCTTAAAATTTTACCATTTATAACAGGAATACCCAGGTCAGCCTTTATGCTAGATGATTTAAACTGACTCATTAAACTCCACTCAAGGGAATCGTCGATATGATGGGCCGTATACAATAAATCATCTTTAGCTAAAATTTCCCTCCAAGAGCTATAACGTATTTTACGGGCCATGTTTTCAAAATCAGACAAATTAATATCCAAATTAAATTTTTTTACAAAAACTGGTAAATTAAATTTTTGAGCATACTCCTCCACAATCTTCTGCTCAGCATCATTAGTAGATCTTGTACCATGATTAATATGTGAAATAACGATCTGTTCAATAAATTGAGGAAATCTAGTTTTAATTCTTATTAGCATATCCAATAAGACCATTGAATCTACCCCTCCTGAGACTGCAACAAAACATTTTCTGCTTTTTGGAAAAAGTTTATATTTATTCATAAATTCAAATAAATAAAGAATATGGTCACTACTCATTAACGGTGCTCCTAATTATAATATTTATTAGCATGGAGTAAAAT
>DAOVTR010000312.1 GCA_030633015.1 Bdellovibrionales bacterium | reverse complement strand
TTCTAAATGTTCCTGCCCAACTCCAAACATCTCCAAACAGTTTGCCATGTAGTTTTTTAGTAAAATCTGTTGATAAAAATTGACCTTTATAATGGTTTAACCAAGCAAGACCTTTTTGAATATTTTCATCTTCCAACTGATCAAGCTCACCCATTGTTGTAACGTGAGAAAATAATAAACCATCAATTTGATTTTGATCTAACGGAGTATTGCCATCTCTATTTTTAAAAAGATAATTATTCATCCCATAAATACTTTGAATACATTTTTTCTTCAATTAGATCAGAAGTCCTTTCTTTTCGATCTATTGTGACATCTTGACCTTCGAGAGACATATGAGTTTTTGCATGTTTCATATTTTCTTGTACTTTTTTGTGGGCCTGCTTTTTAACAATTTCCTTTAAAGAAACTCTAGGAATAAAAGCATAGACTAAATCACAATCAAGAACATCTGCCATTTTTCTAAGTTTGTTAATAGTTAATCTTCCTTCCTCTTCAGATTTTTCTGATTCAGTCATTGTAGATTGAGCAAGTCCTATTCTTTGGGCCATTTGAGTTATACTCATTCCCAATGCATTTCTCACATATTTTGACCATGATTTTACACCTTTGGTTGATAGTAAAAATGGTCTTAAAGATTCTAATTTTGTTGAGACATGCGTTCTAATAATCTTCTGTTTTTCTTTTGATTTCATAAATACCTCATCGTATATATTATATCGTATATATACGATTAAATCAACAGATTATATCGTATATATACGATATTCCTACTGTTTAGTTAATAATTCAGATAGATAAGTCTGTCTTTCGTCCGATTGGGTATTTTTAACTGCAATATTTAATGATCGACTCTGCCCAATAAAAATGGCCATTTTTTTAGCTCGAGTTAAACCTGTATAAATCAGATTCTTATAAAGCATTTTAAAATGCTGCATTAAAATAGGAATAATTACTACGTCAAACTCACTTCCTTGAGATTTGTGAATTGTAATAGCATATGCAAGATCAAGTTCAATAAAATATTCCTGCTCATATAAAACAAAGTTATCACCATCCTTTGACGAAAACTTAACTTCCATTACCATTTGATCAAAATCTATTTTTGAAATACTACCGATATCCCCATTAAAGACTCTAAGATCATAATTATTTTTAGTTTGAATAACTCGGTCACCTAACCTAAAAACCTTATCACCCAAAACCATCTGTTTACCAGCTCTGGACTGTGGATTAATAGCATTTTGAATAACCCTATTTAAATTAATAGTACCAAGAGATCCCTTGGTCATTGGTGACAAAATTTGTATTTCACTATTTTTTCCAACATATTTCCCAATGGACTCAGTGTAAATTTTAAGAAGCATCTCCGAGGCCAACATATTATAATTAAGTGTCGAATACTCAGGTGTTGATTTATTAAATGCCTTTAGCTTTTCTGCATCTGAAGATGTATTTTTAATTAAATCAATATTTATATGTTTATACTTATCAGAAAGGCTTAAATCCTTTTCTAAATTTATCTTATCAATAATATTTATCTGCTCTAAATTAAAATCCTGAGATTCAATAAAGAGACAATCAACAGACTCCTGCCAAACGCTAGGGCACTGCAAAGGAGATATTATTTTAGGCATCAGCCCCTTGTTTATTTGATGAGCATATTGAATTATTTTCGACTGCTGTGCCTGTCTAAAGATTTCAGTCAGTCTGAATACTGGAACACTTTGAGATTTTATAATATCTTTTAAAACGTTACCTGCACCAACAGAAGGAAGCTGATCAGGATCACCAATAAACAGCACCTGACTCTTAGAATTTACGGCATTAAGGAGTGATGAAGTTAATTCAATATCTAGCATAGAACATTCATCAACAATTAAGACGTCACATTCTAATAAATTATCAGCATTATATTTAAAACCTTTATGAGCAGGGTCCCAACTTAAAAGCCGATGAATCGTTTTTGCCTCTCTACCAATCACCTCTTCCATTCTTTGAGCAGCACGACCAGTTGGAGCTGCTAAAAATATTGTTTTTTTCATAGAGCTATATAACTCAACGATTGCCTTAGTTACTGTGGTTTTTCCACAGCCAGGTCCACCCGTTAAAATAGCAAAACCACAACTAGAACTTTTTGCCACAGAATCAAGTTGCTCTGAACTTAAAATCATGCTGTTGGAGTTAGAATAATTATCGATCCAAGATAAAACTTTTTCTTGATCCACTGATATTTTCTGAGATGATAGTTCTCTAGTTTTTGTTGCGACATAGTCTTCAGCATAAAATAAACTTTTAGAGTAGTAGGCCTTTAAAGTACGATCTTCTAATGAAATTTCTCTTACTTTAAACTCGCCTCTTTGTTCCAATCCATCCAAAAGTGACAGTATCTCTTCAGATATTTCCATTTCAAGAAGCTCATTTACTCCTGCTATAACTTGCTCGCTGACAAGGTAGCAATTTCCACTTCCACGACTAGAATCTAAAATATATTTAATAGCTGCTTCTATGCGAATACTATTTTTTCCAGTTATCCCCATTTTTGCTGCAATTTGATCGGCCTTAGAAAATCCTATACCCCAAAAATCACTTACCAAAGTATAAGGATTATCTGTAATTACGTTTATAGAATCATCACCATATTTTTTATAAATTTTAATGGCCAGAGTAGTGCTAATATCATGACCTTGTAAAAACATCATTACTTCACGAACTTGAGCATGTTTTTTCCAGGCCTGAGTTATGCTTTTTAATTTTTTTCTAGCGATCCCTTCAACTTCTCGCAAACGCTCAATTTTATTTTCAAATACATCCAGAGCATCCTTACCAAAATGGTTTACAATTTTCTCAGCAGTTTTGGGCCCGAGGCCATAAATCAGACCCGATCCTAAATATTTTTCTAACGCTTCATTGGAGGCCGGCCTGATTTCAAGTTGCCTTTCGGCCTTAAACTGTCTGCCGAACTTAGGATGAACAGTCCATTCTCCCCAGAATTTCATGGTTGCACCTGCAAAAACTTTGTGTTGAGATACTGTTACAGTTATTGGATTTGATGAGCTATTTCCAAGAGGGATAACTTTAAGCACAGACCAACCACTATCTTCGTTATGATAGGTTACTCTTTTAACTACTGCTGACAGGCTATT
>DAOVTR010000096.1 GCA_030633015.1 Bdellovibrionales bacterium | reverse complement strand
TTACTATAAAAAAGTTAAACACGCATGTGTTGTTGCAGATATCATAGTTTCAATTTGTGAGCAGACAAAAAGAGATCTGATTAACTACTTTAATGTTAGTCCTGATAAAATTAGAGTTGTCTATCAAAGCTGTAATGAAATTTTTTATGAAACCTATAATGAAGAAAAACTTTTGCAGTTTAAAAGAGAACAGGGGTTGGAATCAGAATTTATTTTATATGTAGGATCATTGGAAGAAAATAAAAACGTAATTTCACTAGTAAAAGCTTTTGCACGAATTGATGATAAGTTTATTAAACTTGCAATCGTAGGAAGCGGAGATAAGTATAAGCAAAAGTTAATAATTGAAGCCCACAAATTGGGGGTTGATTCTAGAATAATATTTTTTAATTATGTGCCTAATAAATTATTACCACTATTTTATCAAGCAGCAACTCTGTTTGTATTTCCATCATTTTTTGAAGGTTTTGGTCTTCCGATTGTTGAAGCTCTCTTTAGTAAAACACCAGTAATAACTTCTATTGGATCGTGTTTTCCAGAATCAGGTGGTCCCGATTCGTTATATTGTAATCCAAATTGTCCAGATCAAATGGCCCAAACAATAAACAGTGTTCTAAGCGATACTACATTGAAAAAAAACATGATTGAAAAAGGTTATCAATACGTACAACGATTTCATTATGAAAATACAACCAAAAAAATGTATGAAGTGTATGAATCTTTAAAGTTAGAGTAGTCCAGGATAAACATAGTTTGAATTAGTCTCAGTGCTCACTAAATTATTAGATTGATCATAAACCCTCACCTCATTATCTAAGGTATATGAGGTAATAGATGCAGGTGCAGAATAGTTGGCGCCATTATATATAAAAAGGCCTATCTCTACCATGTTTGTAAGTCGTGTTGATCCTTCAATATTAGTTTTTGGGTGATAGTCGATTTCAATTTCAACTCTTGATGAGTCTTGGTTTAGAGGCGTGATTCTTACTTTTTGATGATCTCCTCTTAAAACAATCCATTGGTAAGTGAGTGTTCTATTATTTACATCATAGCTATTAAGGGCGCTAACGGTCATTTTTTTAGTATATTCTGGGCCTCTAAATATTCTACAAATTGATGCTGGCGTTGTGTAGAAAATTTCATTTTTACTATTTACTGTTGTATAGGTTTCATTTTCAACAGTAATTTGGGCCATGGGAGGAATTTCATTTAGATTTATATTATAGGCCATTTGAACCATAATTATTCGACTGTCAAAATTATCAAAGGCACTTGGGTGAGCTGCTCCAGATAAATAAATGTCATTAGAGTCAACTCTGGCCCTTCTGAAAATCATTTGCAGAGTAGGAATAAGTAATCCTTCTGAGACAAGTTTTTCTTTGACCTCTTTTTTAAAAGCAGCAAGCGTATAAAAAAAGTTCTTCATCTCATCCATTTCAGTTCCGGATGATCCTTGTGAGCTACTCATATACGTAGATTTTGCATGATAGTAGTCCACATCATCATGATCTCGATGTTCTGGATACCAGTAGTGAATATTGTTCGTATATTGAGAGTAGACATTGTTCATATGATATGAGGAAATCATTGCTGTTCTTTGTTGTGACCGCCAAGAGTCTCCTGATGTAATGGCCGTAGATGAGTTTCCAATAATAACTTTTCCCGATCCGACGTTGGTTGCTGAAAATTGTCCAACGTATGCATCAGTATACATTCCTTGAACTTGTGGGAATTCACTAAGATTTAAATTTGCATGAAGTTTATCTGAGTTATGATACCAATCGCCATGGTTACCTGCAATTTCTCCAAGAGAATATTTCTCTTTTAAAAATGTACATGCCGTGCTTGTTGATACGCATATTGCAAGATTTGGATCAGGTTCTGGCCGTGTATCAGGTTCGGGCTGCGGATCAGGTTCAGGTTGCGGATCAGGTTCTGGTTGTAAAACAGATTCAGGTTGTGTTGTTTGGTCCTGAGTGGGTATTTTAATTTCATTACTTTGAATGATCTCATTACAGCTAAGAAAAACTAATATTGATAAACTTAATAATAATTTCATATAAAATCACTCGGTATATAACTTTTTTAAATTAATAATATTATAAAGCTGTAATGGTTATCTCTATTTTAAAAGTGAAGATAATGCTTAATATTAGATACTTATTGGGTCTTAAAGATAATAAATTAATATGATTAACTACTCAAAATATGGGCACTATTTACGTTTTATTATTGGATTATTTTTTAAGCGTTGTGGGCTAACCACAAGAAATTGTTGGTTGTTTTTATTAAAGGTTTTGATTTTTATATATATGATAAAATTAGATCAATCACGAGGTAAATTTGCAATAAAATTAATAAGTCGTACGTATGCTGTTTTTAATTTTTTAGTAGTTACCCTTCTTTTGATGGGTTGTGGAAATAGTAGTTTTATATTATCTGGCCTTGGAATTGATGAAACTTCTGAAAATATAATTGTTGCAACCTATGTAAGTATTGAAGATGCCTCTGGAGGTAGTGGATCGGCTATTACTACAGAGACCATAATTTCAGGATCTACTTTAAATTTATATGCGGTCTCCAGAGATTCCTTAGATAATTTTGTAGCAGATCTTTCTGTAAACTGGTCAGTTCCAGATGGGCTTGGATCATTCTCTTCTGCTTTTGGAAGCTCAACAGTCTTTACTGCGCAAGCAGTTGGAACTCAATTGATTACTGCAGAGATACCTGCTTTTCAAAGTAGCTCCCCTGGAAACATTACAGTTAGCACCGAATATATTTCTGTTCCTCAAAATATGTCAGGATACACATCTCTTGCAAACAATTTTGTAAACAGTGTTTTCATAGATTATATGGATGGTACGATCTATGCAGCAACTGCCGGTGGTCTTTCAATTTCTAGAGATCTAGGAATAAGTTTTTTAAATATTACAACAGCTCAGGGTCTTGGGGATAATTATGTTTATAATGTTTTTGTAGACTCTGTAGGAACTATTTATGCTTCAACCATGTCCGGCCTTTCTGTTTCTACAAATTCAGGAGCAAGCTTTAGAAATATTACAACAGATGATGGAGTTAGCTTTAGTAATAAAACTACCACTGATGGTCTTGGAGATAATGGAGTGTCAGGAGTGTATGTTGATTCTTCAGGTACGATATATGCATCAACTGCATCAACTGGAACTTTTTACGATCCAGAAGATGGTGGTCTTTCTATTTCTACAGATGCAGGAGTAAGTTTTATAAATATTAATACAACCTTGGGCCTTGGAAATAAAAGTCTTTCAGGTGTATATGTTGATCCTGGTTTTATTATTTATGCTGCAACAGATTCGGGCCTTTCAATTTCAGATAACAGTGGAGTTAGTTTTAGTACTAAAACTACAGCAGATGGACTTGGCGATAACATGGTCAAGGGAGTTTTTATTGATGGACAACATATTCTCTATGTCGCAACCATTGGGGGGCTCTCTGTTTCCACAGACTCTGGTGTGAGCTTCTTAAATAAAACTATTGCTGATGGCCTGGGCTCTAACTGGGGCAATGGAGTTTTTGTGGATTCTATTGGTAGAGTTTATGCAGCGACTAATGGAGGACTATCAATCTCTTTTAATGGAGGAGTAGATTTTACAAATAGTACAACGGTTCAGGGGCTTGGAAATAATGTGGTTCGTGGAGTTTCTGTTGGTGCTGATGGAACTATTTATGCAGCTACCAGTGGAGGATTATCTATTTCCACTGATGAAGGGGTAAGCTTTACAAATTTTACCAAAGTAAATGGGCTTGTCAGTGAAAGTCTTTATGGAGTTTATATTCTTAATCTTGCACCTATTAATTATATATATGTAGCGACGTCATCAGGACTTTCAATTTCAACAGATGGAGGAGCTAGTTTTTCAAATAAAACCATGGCTGATGGACTTGTAGGTAATTTTGTTAGAGGAGTTTATGCTGAATCATCAGGGGCCTTGGGAGGTATAAATTTATATGTTGCTACTTCTGAAGGTCTTTCTATTTCTACAGATGGTGGAGTAAGTTTTTCAAATAAAACAATAACTAATGGGCTTGGACACAATTACTTGACAGGTGTAAGCCTTGATTCAAATGGATCCATATATCTGTCGTCTACAGGAGGTCTTTTCTCTAATCTTTCTCGGGAAGGTGGTGTTCCTTAATTAATTACATTTAACACAATCTTCATCTTCTAGGCCATATAGACTTAACCATTCATTTTCATCTTCAAACCGTTTTTTGTCACAAAAGTAACGATCATACTCAATCTTTTCTGCAGCTCTTGGATTTCTTGGATTTTGAACGTATGTTGTGGAAGGTTTAAAAAAACAACTTACTCCTTCATCTGGATCTGAAAAGGTATCCATATCCCAAGTATTGTTTTCCTTACAGATCTTTGGAACTTTTATATCTTCAATATCTAAAAGGCGTCCTTTAGAATCAGTAAGTTTTATTTTATCTTGCTCAACCATATCTCTAAGAATTTTATCAGTATATTTAGATGATGTTGCGAGTTCTATTCCGCTTTTAACTCCATATATTCCAGAAAAAATACCAAGGGGATAGGAGGCAAAATGGCCGAAAGAGTCTGATTTAGTATTATTATGTAGGGCAAGCGCAGCAACCGTTCCCACTACTGACCAAAAGATTTTCTTTTTAAGATCTGATGAGTACTCTTTTTGTGCATTATAAAGTGTTAAATATTCCCCTTTTGCAAGAGCGTAATATTTTTTACAGCTATTTTCTAAAGCTTGTTCTTTTTCTAAATCTGATTTTATAATATCAGGATCTTCTTTGTTATCATTTTCAATCCCATTAGCTTTTAGTATTGAATCAAAAAGTGAATCAGCATAGGTCAGATTACTATTTAAGATAATGGCAAAAACCATAATAAAAACCATATAAAATTGCTTGTAAGTCTTCATGTTTCCTCCAGAGATAATTAAAATATGGAGTCTTAAATTGCAAAAGTGATACCATATTATAGGAGTTAAATACCTTATATTAGGTCGAAGGTTTGTATGATTTCGCAAGCTTGTAAAAAATTATGACACTTTGACATTGTGATACTGGTTACATTTGGACCTGCTTAAGTTATTGATAAAAGATCTGCTTAATTGGCACAATATATGCTTTTATTGTGCTATTCGCAGGAAGCGGATTATTTGATTTCAGGAGGAGATCATTATGAAAAAAATTTTAAGTTTTATTTTTTTTATTGGCGTTCTTTTATATTCAGTTCAGGTTGAAGCTAATGTGTTAAAAATAAACAATACTAAGCTTGCAAACAGGATTCATGAAAAATTAGAGTTAGGACAACAACACCAGAGAGTTAAAACAATTATAAAACAGGTAAATGGAGTTTACCGTTTTAGTTTTGATGCTGGCAGTGATTTTAATAACACTATTAGTGTTACTAAACAAGTCGCTCCAAAATTATGGTATGTTAAAAATATGGATTAAGTACCGTATTTGTATAGTTGAGAATTTTCTCTTTCTTGTTCTTCAGCGTGTGTAATACAAAGGTTTGCCCAGGGCTGTTTTTCCAACCGCTTCTCTGAAATTGGCTCATCACACTCTTCACATAGGCCGTAGGTTCCATCTTCGATTTTAGCGAGTGCCATTTCAATGGCCCTAAGCTTTTCATGCTCTCTTCTTCTTAGATCAAAGGTGACTTGTTGGTTTATTACGTTAGCTGCAAGATCAGCCTCATCAGGTAGGTCATCAGATGAAATAACAAGATCATCAGATTGTCTAAGTGTACCATGACTTAAAATTTTTAACTTATGCTTAAGAAGGTTTTCTTTAAACTCTTGTAGTTTGGCCTTTTTCATATTTCCTCCTATCATCAAGGCTTTGACACTTAACTTTTTTTGGGAGGAGATTACCTCAATCAATATATTTTACAACTTAACTGCTTCTTAACACAAGGTATAAAAGTATTAATTTTAGAAATTCCTCGTTACAGACTCTTATCGTCTAAAAAGTGATTTAACTTTAATAATTTTTATTAATATTTAATATTTTATTCAATGAATTTGATCTTACTTGCGTGGAAAAAGTTGACTGTTTTTAACAACTAAAGGATTACTGTTTTAGATCTCTCCAACTTTTTCCTTGTCGGTTTTTTCTATTTTGTTGGTAAAACTTAACTGCTTTTAAATGATCTTTGTAAGTTTCTGTAAAGATATGTGTACCATCGTTTTGACTTACAAAATAAAGTGAATTGTGTTTTGCTGGCCTAAGAACTGCTTTTATTGATTCAATCCCTGGATTGCTAAT
>DAOVTR010000349.1 GCA_030633015.1 Bdellovibrionales bacterium | reverse complement strand
TACCATCTTTTAACATGTCCCGTGGAGGATTTGGAAATGGTCCTGCCTTATTAAATGATTCAATTGCTGCATCATCAAACTCTCTAACTCCACTTGTACCCTTAACTAGAATATCTACAATAACCCCTTTAGGGTTCAATGTTATGGATAAAGACGTTATTTTATTTGTATTTGCAGGCAATCTTCGACCCATTTTAAATAATTTTTGAGCTTTCCTCTTCAACGAATTACCCCAGTGTTTTTCAAGCTGAGTTCTTATTCGATGATAAAATCCGTAAAACTTATATTCCACTGTATTCACTCTGGTCATATCTCCAAGTGGTAAATCCTCAATAAAATCATTATTTGCCGCGAGGCCAACAGCTGATTTGATGCCTCCTTTAAGACCTAAAACTTTAGATCTTGTTTTTTTAAATTTTTTTAGATTTATTAGTGCCAAAGAATCCTTACTTGATATTGCTAAATCATGAAGTGATAAACTCTTATTTTTTAAGGAATCTCCTTTACCTGCTTGCTTGAAAACTCCTATTTTTTTTGCAACTGTCTGCCGATCAAAATATTGATCTGTTCTTCCAAGAAATCTGCTTTTAGTATCAATTTTTTCTTTGCCATCTTCCTGAGTATTCACGACTTGTTTTGATTTATAATGCACCTTAGACTTTTTTTTGTAATCCTTTAGCTGTGAATTGCTTATTTTTTTTAACTCAATTACTTTTTTAGTTGTAATTTTTTTACTCGTATCAAAAAAATCAACTCCCTTAAAAGTAATAACCATTAAAATAAGCAGATGAAAAACAACAGAAAATATAAACCAAGATTTAAAACCCAATATTGCGGTTAATCTATAATTATTATTAAGTGACATTATATTTTCCTGAGTAATATAGTTACCTAATAATTAATCGACATGTAGACATCATTTCTTTAGAAATATTCTGTTCTTGCTGAAATATAACTACCTGAAAAAACTGAAGAAATTTAAACTATTGATTATTATAATACTCGTCATCTTCTAATATGGTTCCACCAAGATCTGCTTGCTTAATATCTTCATCTTCATTTACTAAAAAATCCTCTTCTAAGCGAGGCTCAGACCCCTCAACAAAAGCTTCCATAAAAGCATTGGAAGTATCACCTCCGGCTAATTTACCTGTTTCTTTATCAATCATGACATTAACAATTCCAGTTGGAACTCTAAAATCATGTTCACCAAATTTTTTCAGCCCAGCTTTCATATACTCTTTCCAAATAGGAAGAGCTGATTTCGCTCCTGTTTCTCCCCATCCCAAAGTTTTATTATCGTCAAAACCAGTCCAAACTCCTAAGGCCAAATTAGAGGAAAATCCAATAAACCATGCATCAACATAACTGTTTGTCGTACCTGTTTTTCCTCCAATAAACTGACTGACATCGCGAGCAGATCTTCCCGTACCATACTGAATGACTCCTCGAAGCAGATTTGTCATTAAATAAGCAAGCCTTGAATCATAAACTTGACTCTCTCCCAATGTTAAATGATATGGATTAACTTCTAATTCTTTTTTAACTTTTTTATCATCTGTTTCATTATTTTCAATATTTAAATCTTCCAAAACCTCTTGTTTAATTTTTTCTTGTTCCTGAAGAGCCAACTTTTCTTGCTCTTCAACTTCCAATCTTTTTTTTATGACATCTGATTTAAATTTTTCAGGTATTTCATATGAATTACCCTCTCTATCAATCACAGAAATAATTGACTTAACATCCACAACACGACCACCGTTTGGAAAAAGAGCATATGCAGAGACAATATCCATTAAAGTGACTCCAAAAGAGCCCAAAGCGAGAGATAGATCTCGATCCAACTCTGCATCAATTCCAATACGTTTTACAAAGTCTATAATTACAGGAACTTTTATTTTTTCGGCCATTTTTATCGTTGGAACATTTCGACTTTTTTCCAAAGACTTTCTAAATGTCATCTCACCAAGAAACTTGCCATCATAGTTACCTGGTTTCCAATTCAAATTTTCGTCTGCACTTCCCAAAGCTTCTGGAGAATCAATAATAATTGAGGCTGGAGTAAAACCATTTTCTAATCCTGCAGCATATAAAATTGGCTTAAAAGATGATCCTGGCTGTCTTTTCGACTGAAGAGCACGATTAAATTGAGACTTCTTAAAATCTGTCCCCCCAACTAAAGATAATACCTCTCCTGTTTTTGGAGAGACTGAAAACAGTGCAACTTGTGCATCTGGTACTTGATCAAGAAGACAAAGCAAAAATTTTTCTTTTTTTACAAGACCAATCTCTTTATTCTTAGCATAAAACTTAGCAAACGGTTTATTTAAATATCTCCAAACTCCTACTGATTTTTTTTGAATAGAAACTAATACAACATCACCCTTCTTGAGAATTGAAGATGGTTTATAAACATAAGACGCATAATTTCTATTTTCAGAAATAAATCTCTCATGGGCCCATCTATATTGCTCAAAGGGTATAATCCCAGGAACTCCACCAATAGAAACATAGATTATTCTTGCCCAATCATCTATCTTTGTAACAACAGCTTGATATTTTTTTGAGAAATCTAACAAATCTACAAGCGAATCCCTTTCAAATATTCCTGGCTGAAAACGTTTATTTCGAATCTGTTTAATCCATTCAGATTGGTATTGCTGAACTTCATAAAAAAGCTCTTCATTAAAGACAAGTTCAAACTCTTTTTCCTGCTTGTCAGATATTGTGAAATATTGAGATTTGTCATTAAAAACTTTTTTTCTAAAATCTATAAAAAAATTATCAATGACCTCTCGATCTTCAAAATCTAGAGTTTCAATTGGGCCTTTAAAACCTTGTCTCTT
>DAOVTR010000095.1 GCA_030633015.1 Bdellovibrionales bacterium | reverse complement strand
CTGCAATAGCATCTCCACGTACAAATTTCGATGCACCATCCATTGATCCATAAAAATCTGCTTCCTCTGAAATTTCTTTCCTTCTTGTTCTTGCTTCATCTTCATTAATTAACCCAGCATTTAAATCTGCATCAATTGCCATCTGCTTTCCAGGCATGGCATCTAAAGTAAATCTTGCAGCAACTTCAGCCACTCGGCCTGCACCTTTTGTCACAACCATAAAATTAATAATGACTAATATAATAAATATAATTATTCCAACAACATAATTTCCTTCGACAACAAACTCACCAAAAGAACGAATAATATCACCTGCTGCTGCAGTCCCTTCATTACCGCCTCTTAAAAGAATATTACGAGTAGAAGCAACATTTAATGAAAGTCTAAATAGTGTTGTTATCAATAAAATACTTGGAAAAGTAGAAAAATCTAAAGGTCTTTTCGATGAAATTGCAATGAGCAATATGATAAATGAACCAGATAAACTTATGGCCAACATCAAGTCAAGCACTGTTGCAGAGATTGGAATAATCATAACTGCTAAGATAATAAAAATTAAAATACCAAAAATAATATCAGTATTATTTGTTATGGATTTCAATTTTTCAGAAAAACTATTCATAATCTACCTTAATCAACACTTACTGCTTTATCTTTTCGTTTTAACTTATATACGAAGGCAAGTACCTCAGCGATTGTTTTATATAAATTTCTTGGAACTGCGCCCCCAACTTTAACTGTTCTATATAAAGATCTTGCTAGTGGGACATTTTCTACAATTGGAATTTTATGTTTCTTTGCTATCTCTCTAATTTTAAATGCCATAAAATCAGCACCTTTGGCCAAGACTATTGGCGAAACCATATTTTCAGCATCATATTTAAGAGCAACACTTAAATGTGTAGGATTTGTAACAATAACATCAGCATTAGGAATTTCTGTAATCATTCTTTTTTGTGACATTTCTCTTTGAATTGCTTTTATTTTTTGTTTTATCTCAGGACTACCCTCTTGCTCTTTTAACTCTTTTTTAGCTTGATATTTACTTGTCTTTAGCTTCTTTTTATAACTATATTTTTGAAAAGCAAAATCTCCAAGGGCAACTAGCAACAATCCTAGTAGAATAAACATTCCAAGTTTTACAAACATCCATTTTGCAAGCATAAAACTTTGAACCAATCCCAAATGCAAAAAACCAGAATAAGTATTAATATCGTCTTTCATGAAAAAATATACAATTGAACTTATAATTGAAAATTTAAAAACTCCCTTAATTGCCTCGACTATACTTTTCATTGTAAAAATTCTTTTTATACCAGCAATAGGATTAATTCTTTCTGGTTTAAATTTCAAAACCTCAGGGGCAAAAAGCACACCAACTTGAATCATATTTGCAATAATTGCTATACAAAATGCGCTTATAAATACTGGAGCAAGACATTTAAGAGTCACCATTATAACTCTTGTCATAACTAGTTTTTGACCTTCTATAGCATATGCCTTACTGACTTCCAAAGCATACAACCACTCTACAAATGCTGCTAAGGTTTCATATATATAAACAATTGAAAGACCAAGGGTAAGAGTTGTTCCGGCCAAGACAAGAACGCTTGTTAACTCTTTTGAAGACGCAACCTCACCTCTTTTCCTAAACTGCTCAATCCTGTGAGTGGAAGGTTCTTCCGTTTTTTCTTCGTCGCTGTTATTCTCTTCTGCCATTTAAATTCCGGTTAAGTAATAAATAAAAACCACTCTCCAAGCTTGTCCACATATAACTTATATGCAACATGAAAAAACTCTTCTGATATGGATATAAATATTAAAAGGCCCATTCCAATATTAACTATAAAACTAACCATCAATACATTCATCTGTGGAACTGTTCTTGCGATTATTCCAAGAACAACCATAACTAAAACGTTTGTTACAATTAAAGGAGATGCAAGCATCAATGCTGAATAAAATATTGTTTTAAAAAACGGAACAAAGAACTCTGTCAAATGTGCCATTTTTCCCCAATCATGAGCATGGATTGAAGCAAAACTACCAAATACACCTTTAAACATTGGAAGTAGTGCTCCCGATGAAATAATCATAACTAAAACGGTCCATTGAATAAGCTTTTCATACGGACCAATTTGCGTCCCTGCCGTTGGATCAAAATATCTTAACGCTGCAAAACCCATCTGCTGAGTCATTACTGTTCCTGCGGAAGTAAATAAACTCATTATTGCCTTTACGAGATATCCAATTAAAAGACCAATAATTACGTTATAAATTGTTAAGATCCAAAAACTATCAACTCCCCCCATAAAATGTATATCTTTAATAACAACAGCTTCCACATATGGAAAAAATGTATAAGCGATCAATATGGCGGAAAGAATCTTAACAGTAGATGGAATTGTAACATTATCATATATTGGAAGTTGAAAAATAATTGTCATCACTCTAGTAAAAACTAACCAAAAAGCAATTATTTCAATATAGTTTGTAATTTCAATATTTATCATCTACCTGTTACCACCTGTGGGATACTTGTATAAAGCTCAGTCGTAAAATTAATAATTGTATCTGACATCCATGGAGCACAAATAACAATCGCTCCAATAATAACTATGATTTTGGGAATAAATGACATGGTCTGTTCATTAATTTGAGTTACTGCTTGAAAAAGTGAAACTAAAATACCCATAAAAAGTGCTGATAACAACATGGGAGAAGCAAGTAACAAGGCCGTTTTTATTGCTTGACTCGATACATTTGTTACAAATTCATCCATTATATTTACCCTAGTTAAATGATCTTAAAACCGCACCTGTTACCAATTGCCACCCATCAACCAATACAAAAAGAAGAAGTTTAAATGGAAGTGAAATAACAACAGGAGGCAACATCATCATCCCCATTGCCATCAGTACACTTGCCACCACCATATCTAAAATTAAAAAAGGAATATAAAGTAAAAAACCAATTTGAAATGCAGTCTTAAGCTCTGAAATAACAAAAGCTGGTATTAAAAAATGAATTGGCACATCTTTTATAGTTTGAGGGGCTGCCCTTCCTGTTACGTCATAAAAAAGAGCAATGTCACCTTTTCTAACCTGCTTAGACATAAACAAACGAAGATCTTTTTCAATAACACTAAGGGCCTCCATCGTTGTTATTTTTTTGTCCATATATGGAGAGATCGCATTATTATAAATAGCTTCACCAGTAGGCTGCATTACAAAAACTGATAAAAACATGGCAAGTCCAATCAATAACTGATTTGGCGGTAAATTTTGGGCCCCAATTGCCTGTCTCATAAATCCCAGCACCACAATAATTCGCGTAAAACTTGTACATAAAATAATAATTGCTGGAGCTAATGTTAAGACAGTAAAAAGAGTTAACAATTGTAAAGTATCAACAAGATCTACTCCCTGCCCAAAATTAACAGATAATCCAGGAAGATTTACTCCTGTGCTTTGGGCCCAAATAATCGAGGGAAAAATGAATGTTATCAATACTCCGCTTAAAACTTTAATTAATGAACTCTTTTTCATTGTATCTCTATTGTAATGGTTTTAAGTTTTTCATTTTATTTTTTATTTGATCTGATAATTTAACAGATACTTCATCTCTTGATTTTTTAGTTATTGTTTTTGAGCTTTCATTAGTTTTAAACTCTTCTTTTAATTTGAAATTTTTAGGAGAAACTTCAGCTTTATTTAAATTTGTATCAAAATTAGTTCCTGTAATATCTTTTTCTCCATCCTTAAATAGTGAGGCTGTATCTTTAATCTCAGTTAAGAAGTGGATTCCTTTTTCATCTGATCCTAGAAGTAAAACTTGATTATGAACCTTAACCAACACTAAGTTTTTCTTCGGTCCCATATAGGTTGTATTCATAACAGTAACTGTATTCATATTATTTAAAAATGAAAGTTTACTTTTCTTGATCACACCTTTTTTTAAAAGATGAACTATTCCATAAAACAAAAGAAGTATTGCACCTAAAAAAGCGACAAACTTTCCGATATACTTTGTAACTGAAAATGTGCCTAAATTTGATTCTACTTTTTGGGGAGAAGCCTGCTTTAAAGATACCTTATCCTTGCTGGTTTTTTCATCTGATTTTAAATTTGAATTTTCTTTATCTGAAAGAAGTTGCTCTAAAAACTGTTCATCATAATTATTTTTACTTTTTTGTTTTTTTGGCATGTTAAATTTTAAAGTTTTTGTCTTTAAAATTGGCTTCGTGCTAGAAATAGTTTTAATTGGATTAGGTATATATAAAACAATTCTATTACTCTCATCACTAAATCTAACTTTATCCTGTAAACTTTTTGATAAAGAATATGGAAGGATTGCCCTAATCCGAACTAAATTCTGATTGAACTGATAGGCCATCAAAGTAGAATCATCGCTACTTCCATTGAATTTAACTTTTTTAGTTATTTTGGGCCATACAATTGAATTTGGTATTTCTAATTGTACAATGGTTTGATTTAAGTTGCTTTTAACTTCTTTTATTTCTAAATTTGGCGTACTTTGCAACTCACTACCAAGAATTATCGTTATTTTTGAATTATCCTTTTGTGCATTATCAAATATAATATTTTCAATACGTACTGAAGCTTGCGCAATTGAAAACTGTGTAAGTATGGCCATAATTATTAATAATTTTATTCTTTTCATATTCCCCTCTTATTTCAGAGTTTCAATTCTATCGACTGGACTTATTATGTCTGTCAGTCTTATTCCAAATTTTTCGTTAACAACAACAACTTCACCCTTAGCCACTAATTTTCCATTAACTAGAATTTCCAACGGTTCACCTGCAAGCTTGTCTAATTCTAAAACTGATCCTTGACCTAATTGTAAAAGATCTTTAATTACAACAGATGTTCTTCCAAGCTCTACTGTTACTTTCAGTGGAATATCTAAAATAAAATCTAAGTTTTGAACTTTTAATTTATTTAAAGAATCATCACCTACTTTAACTTCATCAGCTAGTTCCTTAATCTTTACAACCTCTGCATTCGCCTCTGCGGGAACGCTTTGCTCTGCTTGTTCTTCATTCATTTCATCAACCATATAACCCTCTTCTTTAATTATTTATCTTTTAAAACTTCTGTTATTTGTACTGCTCGATTGCCCTTGAAATCTCCCATCAGACATTTCATTTTTTCAACACCTTCCACTGTTAATTTCACCTCTCCAGAAGCCTCTTGATTTAAAGGAATCACATCTCCTTCTTCAAGCGTAACAAGATCACCTACTGTCATTTCTGTCTCGCCAAGCTTTACTACAATGGTGGCCTCTGCCTCAGTAATATGACTATTCATTGCTTGAGTCCAAATGGTATCTGCCATTTCATTATCAGTTTGAAAACTTGAACTAAGTTTTCCTTTAATAGGCTCAATCGTTGAGTATGGAACAACAATCATAATTGTTCCTGATGCTGCTTCAAATTCAATTTCTAGAGTAGTTGCGATAATTACGTCAGATGGTGGAACAACCCCAACAAATTGAGGATTTATTTCTGTTCGTAAATATTGAGCATCAATACGATGAACAGGTGCCCAAGCTTCTTCTAAATCTGCTAGCGCCATATCCATTACTTTCTTCATAAAAGAAAGTTCAATTTGAGTAAATTCCTTACCTTCTATTTTAGTAAACGGCCTATCTGTTCCACCAAAATATGAATCAATAATTGCGTAAGCAAGCTTAGATTCAAATACTAAAAGAGCAGGCCCTCTTAACTCATTAAATCTCATAATACACATACAAGATGGTATCGGCAGCGTATTAACAAACTCACCAAACTTTAAAAGATCTGTCGAAATCATTGAAATAGTTGAAATTTTTCTAAGTGAATTTGATAATGAAACCCTAAACGATCTTATAAATCGTTCATAAATAATTTCCAAGATAGGCATTCTTCCACGAATAACCCTATCTTGATTTGTTAGATCATAAACCTGGATATTCTCATCGCCTTCATCCATTGAATCAAAATCATCGTTATCAAAACCTTCATCACTATCACTATCATTTACCGCATTTAACAAGGCATCGACTTCATTCTGACTTAAAACTTGTGCCATCTTCATCCCCTCCTGGGATAAATTTTTACTATATTAGTTTATCTGAAAACCAACATAGTAAATATCCGTTATATGGCCATCTACCAAAAAGGTATTGATGGCCGCTTTAATCTCTTCTTTTAAATAATCCTTTCCCTCTGTCTTTAATAGATCAACTGGTCTTTTAGAATTTAAAATGCTTATTATGCTATCTCTAATTTGAGGCTTTCTTGCCTTAAATTCCTCTTCATTAGAATCTCTAGGAAACGTTAAAACAGCTTGTATTCCTTTTTCCATTCCCATATT
>DAOVTR010000391.1 GCA_030633015.1 Bdellovibrionales bacterium | reverse complement strand
CTGATAAAGCTCTGTAAGCTTTTGAATATCAAATCTTAAGGTTTGTTCTGAATAAACCTCATTTGACTTTAAATTAATTTTTTCCAACAACTCTTTTTCTGAAAAAAGAATCTCACCTTGAAATTGAATTTCATTTACAGAAAACTGAGGTCCTTCATTAATTCTGGCCGTAATAAACACCCATTTCTTATCCTCAGAAATGGTAATTTCTGGAGTTCCTACATTAACCTGTAAATATCCCTTCGTTCTGTAAAAATACTTAATTCGCTCTATATCTGTTTGAAAATTAAACTCTTTAAAATTACCTGAATCATTCATAAAGGAGAAAAAACCCTCCTCTTTTGTTTCCATGATTCCTTTCAACTCTTGATCGTTAAAAGCACTGTTTCCTAAAAATGAAATATTTTTAACTTTTACTTTATCAAACTCTTTAACAGAAAAAACAATCTCGATATTTTCTTTTTTAATTTTTTTTAACTTAAAATCTACAGACGCAAGGTAATATCCCTTTTCTTCATATAACTTTTCAATTGAAACCACATCAATTTTAAGAGTATTAATATCTAAAATACTGAATTTTTTGCTTTTCATCTGTTCAACAATATCATCAGTATCGACTTCATTATTTCCAAGAATTGAAATTGAAGTAATAATCGGCTTCTCTGTTACCTTAAACTGTAAAATATTTTTATTCTTTTTAATTACCCTATGGGCCTCAACAGATTCAAAATATTTCATTTCATATATTTTTTCTAAATCTTTTTTTAAAATATAATTATCTACATTGGATCCAACTCTGCTAATTATTTTTTCTAAGATAGCCTCAGTTTCTACTTTTTTGGTTCCAATTATTTGAATTGCATCAATCTTAAAAAGAATTTTTTTAGGTCCCAAGTTATCCTGGGCCATAACCTGAAGAGAAACAAATAACAAAACAATTAGGATAAAAACAAAAATCAATTCACGAATAAAGGTATTTGTAACATCAGTAACTCTTCGAGACATAAGTTTCCTACATTATAAAGATAAACCAAGCACAATACTCGGAAATGAAAAAAGTATCAATAATCTCACAATCTTACAAAGAAATAATTGATTTTTCTAAAAGTAATCTTAAGTTAATTTTCCATCTTCCATAACTAAAGGATGTTTAAAGTGCGAAGCAACAATTTCATCATGAGTTACTACCACGAGAGTTGAACCAAACTGCCCTGCCATTTCAGTCAATAACTCCACAACAATTTCACTGTTCTTACTGTCTAAATTACCTGTGGGCTCATCACACAATAAAACCGCAGGCCTGAGTGACAGTGCTCTAACAATATTAATTCTCTGCTGCTCTCCGCCAGAAATCTGGTAGGGAAACTTTTTAAGACAGTGCTCCACTCCTAGCCTTTGAGTCAAAATATAAACATCCTCTCTTATTTCATCAACATTAGCGCCGCCAATTTGTGCAGGGAGCAATATATTATTTAAACAATTCATAGTTGGAAGTAAAAAATGAAATTGAAAAACAAAACCCACAAAACTATTTCGATATTGGGCCAACTTCTCATCACTTAGTTTTCCCAAATCATTACCGTCAACAATAATTTGCCCATCTGTTGCTTTATCAAGACCACCCATTAAATATAAAAGAGTCGATTTTCCTGATCCTGAAGCACCTTTAATTACATATTGCTTCTCTTTTTCAAAGCCAATGCTAACACCTTTTAAAACCTCTACCTTATCAAAATTTTTGTATATATCTTGAACTTCAATTAATAAATTATCGATCATCAAATCTCCTAAGTTTAATTATAAACTTCTCTAACTCCATATAGAACTGACTTCTTTTTATAACTGCGTAAAGTGATTCCTACCAAAATAAAAATCCATATAAAACTTAACGCAAAGGTTATAATATAACTGCTGGCTGAAATAATTAATTCCAAACGTCCAAGATTATAAATATCAGAAGGTAGGGAAAAAATTAAAAAGTTTGCAAGCATCCATCCAAAAAACTTAACAAGAATGTATGATAAACCACATGAAAAAATCCAAACCAAAAAAGTAAGAAAAACCCAAGAGGAGTTAAGTTGATTATTGCTTAATCCTAAGGCCTTATATAAAAAAATCTCTTTGGAAAATCTTACGTTTAAAAAAACTATAAATGCAACAACATTAAAAATTGAAATAATTACTACCAGCTGTAAAATAATTGTAATCATCAATTTTTCTATTTTTGCGGCTTCTAATATGCCTGAAAATTCATACCAAAATGTTCGAACTATATACTGAGCCCCCATTTGATCTCGAATATCATACATAAATACTTTTATTTTGTTCGAAAAATCATTTAAATTTAAACCTTTTTGGAAAATTAAATTAGGTACATTAAAAGTAATTACATTTATTTTAGATCCCAAGTTTAAAAAATCTTGAAGCTGTGATCTATCAATATAAACTATTCTCGAATCCTTTAAATATACTCCATGATGAATTATTTGACCGATCTTTAACTTTTTAAGTGATGGTAAACTACCTAAT
>DAOVTR010000079.1 GCA_030633015.1 Bdellovibrionales bacterium | reverse complement strand
GCTACTTGATTATTTCCAAGATCAGCAACAACACTTACTGCTGCTGAGGTGTAATCAGATAGATCGCCAAAAGGAGAGTTAATTGCAAGAAAAAGTTTATTGCTGGTGGCGATAACTCTTCTCCCTTTTCCTACTGCAAACCAACTTACGCCATCAAAAGAACCAATTACTGCCCCCTTATTAAATCCATACCAATCTCTTTGATATCCATTAATAAAATATGCAGCTTGGGTTTTTAGTCTATTTTGACGTTGAGTTTGTAGATTGCTATTGGCTTGATGAGAAAAAGGAATCATGGTTGGCGGTACCCAACAGGCCCGACCAAAAATTGCATCCTCATAATTTGCCAAAGAGGTATTAGTATATCCCCCTTGTCTATTGGTAGTATATCCCGTGGCCTGAACTCCTAGTCCATGTTGTGATGACGGGTAGGCCGTATAATTACTAAACCAACTATCTCGATCACATTGAGGACAAGGGGTATAGTATCCACCTTGTAATGCCGAGATAATATATACTTGGTCATAATCTAAATTAACAACCGTAGCAGGAAGTGCTCTATCAAGAGAGATGGACATCTGTCCTAAAACGGAGTTTATATTAAATTGGCCATTTTCTGGTTCTGATTTTCCTGTTTCATCTAAATATGAAAATGGATCACCCTCTTGAACTGTCGAGCTATCAATATTTATTAAGCTATCAAAGTTAACTCCAGTACTTGAGTAAAAGCGATGAGGAACACTTCTGGTACTGACGTTTACGTCAAGATCATTAAATGGTTCAGGATCAGTATTGTTTGGAGGTATGTCACAGGCAACGCTTTCAATTGTTATTTGATCTAGGGCGTACATTAACTTTAGTCCAAAACCTGTACACAAAGTTTCAGGATCGTTGGGTGGAGGATCAGACCAAGAGGCAGCACAGCCACATCTTTGCCAAACATCATTTCTAACTTCAAGGTAGCGGTTATAGATGGTTGTAGAATTTGAAATAAGATTTTGATAATCAGTGATACTGCAAGTTCCACTACTGCAACATGATGAGTAGTCTGGAGTCGTTTTATTAGCTCCAATAATACATGTAAAAGTATCTGGGGCGCAGTTTGTTGCGTCCTTTAGACAGCATGAAGAGTAATCAGCAGTAGACTCTTTTGCCCCTTCAAGACAGTAAAAATCTAGTTTTTGTTGTTCAAATAATTCTTGTGCTGCAACTGAAGGATCGGTAGTATCTGGATCTGTTGAAATATCATGGGCAATATTGGGACAAATATAATAAATATTAGGCCAAAGAAGTTTATTAACTTCACTTTGGGCCACTGCTGCCATTGCTTGAGCGTAGTCTGGATCAGTTGATGCGTTTGGTTTTTCTTCAAGATCATTAACACATTGACCTTCAAGGCAACAATCATATCCCGAGCTAACACACCCTGTATCGGTACAGCTGTTTGTTGGATCAGTGGTGCTGTTTTTTACATCAACCCTTAAAATTAGATTGGATAAATTTAAATTGAAGGTAGAGATATTTGTTGTTGCTGATATGGTATTGTTAAAAGATTGATATAGGGAAATATTAGTTGAAGATAAAATACTGGTACAAGTTGGGCAGATGGTCGCAGGCGAATATGCTATTGAAGATACATTTGAAATAACTCCACTGCAAAAATTTGAGTTACTGTCACTGTTTGATATATCTATTTTAAAAAGCCTTTCTGTTCCACCTGTTGTTAAATTTGCGATTGAAATTGGAATGGCACTTGCTCTTATTTGATCAACTTGCCCTACGATACTACTACTAGGAAAATCCATTACTAAGCAGTAAGGTTTTACGGCCACTAAATTTAAATCAGTGTAGTATGTATCATCATCGGCCAGATAATTTTCTATGGAGCTTCCTCTAAGATATATAACAGTCGAAATGTCGCTATTGATTGTAATTTCATCAACAATTGAGCTTCCACTATGCCACCAGTAGAGATCAGTAGTATTTATAATTGGAGCAGGATCATCATCTTTAATTTCTTGAGCGGTACCACTTCTTTGATTGACAGGAGGAGACATTATACAGGAGTGTATAAATAAAACAGACATCATAAAAATAATAAAATTTAACTTCCCCATATTCCCCAATCTTCTTTATAGTTAATCGGAAACAGCTCTTAACTTCTTAAAAATATTTGCCTTCTCTACCTTTATTGTAGTTTAAAACACGATACTCTAGGGATTTACTCTGCTATTTGAGCTGAAAAAGGTGAAATATCTAAGTTAAGTTTTTGAAATTATTATCAAGAAAATTATAAATATTTGATTTAGAATAATCTCCATTGCCTTGATATGAAGGCATATTTGTCCATCAGCCTAATTTCTTAACTACTGAAAATTATAATAATTTGTATTAATAGTATCAAAAGTAGAAGTTGGATAATATAAAGATCCTGCAAAAGGAAAATAGGAGCTATAGGCGCCGGCCATTGCATCTTGATAGCTTATAATATTGGCCTCTCTTTGAATTTGATATTTATATTGAAACTCAGTCATTGGGAGAGTTGCCTCATGTGATTTATAGCTGCTGTAAGTTCCAAAAAGAGAGTACAGATTAGATTGAATACTTGGGGCAACTTGACTAAATATACTTTTATTTCTATTTCCTGTGCCTTCAATTATTCCATCTTCATTGTAGTAGTAGTTCATATTTTCATATCGCCACTTTGCTTTGATATATTCATCAGATGTAGGTTCAACCCACTTCTTTTTAGCTATCCTAGAAGGTTTTTCAGGTTTTCTAATAACGCTACTTCGTTCGTCATCATATTCGTTGTTATCTTTATAATTCGCCTCGGCCCTTTGTTTTTTTCTCTCTTTAATCGTTTTACAAAGATCATCTGAGAACTCTTTTAGATCACTCTCTGCGCATACTTTTTTGTAACCTGTTACGCTCTCAATGGTCTTAGTAAAAAATTCTTTGAATTTTGTCATGAATTTAGTCAGGCCCAAAAAGTTATTGCTTTTGTCACTTTCGGTAGGAAGAATTTCTGTGTTAAGACATTTTGCTGCATAATTAATTGAGCTCTTTTGATTTTTGCAACTTCTTTTTGTCTCTTTTAGGTAGCCATTTTTTAGAGTGTTTAGTTTTTTGAATCGATCTTGACTTACAATAGAGAGCATTGATTTTTCTATAAGATCAATTTCAGAAGATAGATCATCAAGTTCTTTAGTCATTTTATTTGTAGTGAAGTTTTTGTATTTGATTTGGGGTTTTAGTTTTTCTATATCTTCAATTTTTGTTTTGGGTAATCCTAATGGTTGCAACTTTTTATTACCGGTAATTTTATTATTATAGGGATTCATTTTCCTGGATCTATCAAAATGCTCTATAATTGTATCTTCTAATTTTTTCAGATCTTCGCTGGAAACGGATGGATCATCTTTTCTTTTAGTGTGTTTTTCAATAAGATCTAATCTTCCAAAAGCTGCCCCTATACCTTGTTTTTTAATGTCCTCTATTTTTTCTGATTTAAATTTAGAAAAATCTAATAACTCATTTTTGTCAATATCTTTGGTTGAACGAATAAATTTATTATCAAAATTATAATAATGCTTGGGAACATCTTGTTGAATAAAATCAAGCATCTCTGATTTTTTAATTGTACCATTAGGTAGCTGTTTAATTAGACTGTTGATTGCTTCGACATAACTATTTTCATAGTTTTGAACGTTTTTTTCATCTTTAAAATAATCATAAAGTTTATCTAAGTTGTTTAGGGGCAGAAATATATTTTCTTGATCTTTTTTACTTAGTTTGCAAGTTTTATCATCAAGATTTTTGCAGTAGAGTTTTGAAAAATAATCTTTTTTTAATTTATCAATGGTATTGTATACTTCAAACTCTTTTGCAAGAAGTCGGTACCGATCAATTAATTCGCTTAGTGGTTTGTTTTTGTATTTGCCATCAATGGTACTGTTTATATTTTTTTGGGCATCAATTACTTTTTTAATATTATCTATATTTTGATTACACTCCATTGGATAGGCACCAAAGCTTATTAAAAGAGTAGATAAAATAATAAATATTTTCATAAGGACTCCAAAGTCTATTAATCTCAACTTATATATCGGAAGAAAACGGAGAAAACCTTAGTGTTTTTGTCGACTATAGAATAGCCATTAATTTCAGGGGGTTACCCGTGACCGCTTGATAAGAAATCACTATCTGAGCTTAATGATTTTGTACTATCTCCTAGATTTAAAAAATAATTATATGTAAAATCTAGCACTTCAGAGGTAGTTTTAAGCGTAAAAATTGAGCCTCTAAATTTGGCTGCACCATAAAATCCAAATGCAAACCAGACCACATGTTTTTTTAGTTGGGTTAAAATAAGTTTTTCACGGTCAAAATATTCATTTAAGTAGATATTAAATAGTTTAATAACTTCAATGTAATCAGTAGCTACAAATTCTTCAATGCTAAATGGTTGCAAAAATAAAAATGGATTTCTTATGGGACCTCTTCCAAGCATTAAAGCGTCGCAGTTTGTAGTATCAAGTCTGCTTTTTAAAACTGACCTATGGTGCAAATCACCGTTACCAATGATTGGAATTTTACTGTTTTTAGCAATGGATTCAAGGTAGTCCCAATCGGCCCGGCCTTTATATTGTTGGGCCCTCGTTCTTCCGTGGATTGCTACAAATTCAACTCCACATTGAGTTGCAAGTTTGACTACCTCTTCAGCATTTTTGTTTTCTTGATCTTTTCCAGTTCTAATTTTAATGGTTAATGGAATTGATATGTTTTTTTTTATATCTTTTAAAATATTTTCTAGTTTATTGAGATCTTCTGTTAGCGCAGCGCCACCTCCTTTGCTAACTACTTTTTTAACAGGACATCCTAGATTTAAATCAATAAATTTAGGATTGTATTTTTGGGCCTCTATTGTTGCTTTGACTAGAGAAGTCTGTTCTTCACCAAAAATTTGGATTCCTAAGTTTAGCTCCTTAGGATGAGAGGTAAGCATTTTTAATGTTTTTTCATTTTTATAATTTATTGCATGGGCCGAGATTAACTCTGTTACTGTGCCACCTGCACCTAAGTCTTGCATCAATAGACGAAATGGAGCGGATGTTATTCCGGCCATCGGCGCCATTAGTAGTTTAGAAGTAAATTCTAAACTGCCCAACTTAATAGGTTTTATTGTCTTTTTTATTCGATTAATTTTTGTTAAAAAATCTTTATTAATTTGTTTTTGTTCCATAATATTGCTTGTTAATATATGGTAAATTTTTTTATTTGAAAAACTTATTAATAATATTTACACAAGATTTTTTTATTTGCTTGATACCAAGTTGCTTTAGGTCTGAAATATTTAGGGGAAAATCATAGTTCCAATCGATGATAGAACGTAATATATTTTTCTTAGCAAGTTCAATGGCAATTTGTTTTGAAAGTGTTTTTTGTCCAACAATCTTTGGAAGTTGTGTAACAAGTGCTCCTCCGCGAGCAAGAGTTCCTAGTTGATCAGGTAGTTGATGGCCTTCTTTTACTATAAATTTAATCCAGTCAACAGGCTTTAAGGACTTGTTTTGACTACTTATTTCTTTATTAATTTCATTTGTTAATTTATTTAAAGCATTTTTGTCATTTGGGAAATTAATGATAATACCGGCCAATGCTTTTGAAATTATTTTTGGATCATTGTAAGTAGATCCTGCACCAAGTAAAATAAATGCTCGTTGAATATCTTTTTCTAAAAGCTCTGCCATTCCGTAATCAAAAATTGCAACTCTAATATTTTTTGAATCTTCTAAAACAGCAACCTTGAAATTTCCTTGATGAAGATCCGCATGCATAAAACCATCTTTAAATAAAGCTTGTTCAAACCATAGCCTCATAATTGCTTGACTTGCAAATTGAGCACTTGCCTTATCTTTATTGGCAAGTTTGGAGAATTTCATACCATCACTTAAGAATTCTTGAATATGTAAATTAGTTTTGTGGCCATTTTCGGGTAGATAAACTTTTGGAACATTAAATGTAACAGTTCTTTTATTATTATCGATAATTTCTTTAACAGACTTTTCATAATACTTTTTCGCCATTATTTGTCTTTTTATGGTTCCTTCAATATCTAAATCAAGTAGTAAGAAATCTTTAATTCCAGAAATAACCTTTGAGATATTTGGAACTTTCTTAAAAGCATCTAACTGTTTAAATTCCTCAAGGAATAATTCAAGGATTTTCAAATCGGCTTGGGCACGTTCATTAATTTGAGGTTTTAAAAAGCGTAGTGCAACGATTTGTTGATGGCCTTGATGATCTATAATTGCCCTATGAACTTGAGCGATAGTTCCTGTTCCAACTGGCCTATTATCTATTTTTAAAAATGTATAGCCTCCCGTGTCTTGCTGTACTATTTTTTTAACCAAGTGATATGGAACTTGTTTACCTTTTGACTCTAGCATTTCCATTAGTTTTTTAATTGATTCACCCATGCCAGGTTCTTTTGCTAGCTGTTGTAATGTTTTTCCAAGCCCAGGTCCTGAATTTTTAAACATAACTTGAGCAACTTCAATATTGGTTGGATGTTTTTTTAATGAAAGAATATCTGAAATTATATTTTTTAAAATATCTTCATTTATATTGTTATAGTAAAAATCTAAAAAGGATTTTACAAAAGTTTCTAATGTTTTACTTGGAAATGAAATTTCTCCTGATTCAGATAGAAATTTTCCAACATGTTTTATTTTATTAAAATAAATATCAAATTTTTCTTCAAATTTGTTTATTAAAAGTAGTGCTCGATCATCATTATTGCCATTAGTATCACTTAATGCTTTAAGAAAATCTGAAAGATCCTCTTTGTTTTCAATGTTTGTGTCTGGAAGTTGACCAACTATAGATGGTAAAAACTCAGAACTAATATTAAGAAGTTGGTTTAGGCGCATTCCGTCTTTTCCTTCTGGCAATTTTTTAACTTCATCTAGTAAGAAATTAATTTCAGAATTAAGCGTCCATTGGGGAGCAGGTATAATTTCAAAGCTATGTATTGGGTCTTGTCCTTTTATTTGTGATTCAATATTTTCAAGTAGGGGAGTTGCAACCTTGTTAAAGTATGTACGTGCTTCATTGAATATTTTAATCTTTTCATTATCCGATTTATTTGCAGCAAAAAGCATGAATTTCGCCAT
>DAOVTR010000381.1 GCA_030633015.1 Bdellovibrionales bacterium | reverse complement strand
CTTACGAAGTTGTTAAAAAAATATTGGATTAAAATTAAAAAGATACCCGAAGTTGAACTACTCAACTTCGGGTAAATATATTAAGCAAAAATTTCTTTACCCTTACCGGCACTACCAAGAACATTTTTATTTTTTAAAATAATCATCTCTTTTAGAGCATCTCTTGCAGGCCCTAAATATTTTCTTGGATCAAATTCATTTGGTTTTTCTGCAAATACCTTTCGAATCACTCCAGTCATTGCAAGTCTTCCATCAGAGTCTATATTAATTTTACAGACTGATGATTTAGAAGCTTGTCTTAGTTGCTCTTCGGGAATACCTACGGCGTCTGCTAATTTTCCGCCATTATTATTTATCATATCAACGTATTCAGGTAGTACAGATGATGAACCATGAAGAACTATTGGAAATCCTGGTATTTTTCTTTCAATTTCTTCTAATATATCAAATTTTAGAGGAGGTGGGATAAGAACTCCCTTATCATTTGTTGTACACTGCTCTGGTTTAAACTTGTTTGCTCCATGAGAAGTACCAATTGAAATCGCAAGTGAGTCAACTCCAGTTCTTTTAATAAACTCTTCAACCTCCGCTGGTTGAGTGTAAGTTGATTCTTCTGCAACTACGTCATCTTCAATTCCAGCAAGAACACCTAGCTCTCCTTCAACAGTAACATCAAATTTATGAGCGTATTCTACGACTTGTTTTGTAAGTTCAATGTTTTTTTCAAATGAGTGGTGTGATCCATCAATCATTATGGATGAAAAACCGGTATCAATACAATCTTTACAAAGTTCAAATGTATCACCATGATCTAGATGAAGAGCAAATTTCAGGTGAGGATTCACCTCCTTAATATACTCTGCAGCACCTTGGGCCATATATCTAAGTAGTGTTTGATTTGCGTATTTTCTCGCGCCACTAGATACCTGCAATATAAATGGAGAGTCGCTTTCGGCACATCCCATAACAATTGCTTGAAGTTGTTCAAGGTTATTAAAATTGTAAGCAGGAATTGCAAATTTTCCTTCAACCGCTTTTTTAAACATTTCTTTTGTGTTTACTAGACCTAAATCTTTATAGTTAATTGTCATAGTTCCTCCTAGACGCTAAGTAAGTAGTCAAACCATCGATTCATACCTTCTCCAGTTTTAGCACTTAACTCTATCACTTTTGCATTTGGATTAATTTGAGTGATATATTTATGAGCAAGTTCTAAACTCCAATCTAGATGAGGTATAAGATCAGTTTTTGTTATAATAATTAAATCTGCTTTGTTAAAAAGTACTGGATATTTTATGGGTTTATCCTCTCCTTCTGTTGTTGATAGAAGGGCAACTTTAGTTTTTTCACCCAAGTCAAAGGCCGCTGGACATACTAAATTTCCAATATTTTCTATAAGTAAAATATCTTCTTCACCTGTAACAAAAGTTCCAAGTTCTTTTTCGATCATTGAAGCATCTAAGTGGCAGGAGCTTGTGGTATTGATCTGTTTTATCATTGCACCTTTATTTTCCATTCTTTTAGCATCATTGTCTGTTTGCTGATCACCTACAATAATTGAAACCTTTTTTTTGTCAGCAATAAACTCAATGGACTTCTCAAGGAGTAAAGTTTTTCCTGTTCCAGGAGAGCTCATTAAATTTAGAGTTTTTATATTATGATCATCGAGCCAATGCCAATTTCGGTGAGCTATTTCATTATTTTTTTGTAATACATTTTGCTCAACAGTAATTGTTTTAGTTGGGCCATGGGTGTGACCATGAGAGTGCGGGCCTTTTTCTTTAGAGCTTTTTTTATCAAAATAATCCTGTATGCCATGTTCGCATCCACAATCTTCACACATTACTCTACCTCCAGTGATTTTATTTTAAATTCTTTGCCACCAATGATTTCTATATTATGTTTATTACAGTGGCCACATTGAAGTTCATATTTGTCTGGATATGATTCTTTCTTACAATCTTTACAAAAAATAGTAATAGGAACTTCTTGTATAATTAATTTTGCACCTTCAAGAACAGATTCTTTAGCTGCCTCAGGAAAACAAAACTCTATGCTATCTTTTTCAACACCAGACATTTTACCAATTTCTAAGCTTATGCTTTCAACAATATTAAAGTTGTCTTTTTTGGCTAAATCTGTAACGCTTTCCACAATAGAAAAACATAGTGATAATTCATGCATTGCATTTAATCTTTTTATTTTTTTAAAAAGTAATTTTGGAGATAATAAACAATAATGAGGAAAATAACAACCAGTATGATGTTAAAGATCATTATGAATTTTTTTTTTATGTAAGATAGAATCATTGTATTTTTTTTAATGCCATCTACCTGTATTTTAGTTGGGATTTTTAAAATGCTTATATCTTTTCCATTTGAATCTATAAACGATTCAATTGATTTTAGTATTTGTGGATCAAGATCTATACAAGACTGCAAAACCTGATGACATTGGTCTAAAAATGATGCTGGGATCTCTTGTGTGTATTCAACAGTTCTTGACCTGTTAATTAGATCATATCTTATCTCAGTGTTTTCTTTTATTTTTCCATATTTTAAAGGTTTCTCCAAACCT
>DAOVTR010000204.1 GCA_030633015.1 Bdellovibrionales bacterium | reverse complement strand
AATTAAAAAACTAGAAAAAAGAGTTGTTAAGGCGGTAAGCAAATACAATAAGAGTGCCAGTAGTGTTGATAAATTTCATATTGAAATTACTAAAAAACAATCATTAAATAAGAGAGCATCTAAGCTTGTTGATATTTGGAATGAAATAGGAGCAAAAATACCTGAAGAGATTGGTGTTAAAATTTCAAAAGATATAGATAAGTTGAAAATTTTAGAGTCTCAGATAAAAATTGAAAAGGAGATTATAAAATTAAAAGGAAAAGTATTAAATGTACTCAAAAAAAATGGAGATGATATTTCTCTTAAAAGTGCTGAGTCTATTGAATATATAAAAATAACTGATCGGGCCATGATTTTAGAGAAGGCCACCAAAGCAAATCCTGCACTTGCAAAAACACTTGCAAGTAAGCTTGATGAACTTTCTGAAATTGAAAAACTAACAAAAGATTGGGTTGCAAAGGGGAAGGTTCACCCCTTTTTTGATTGGTGGGCAACTGTTTCAGCAAGATATGCCCGTTATTGGATTATGCCAGAAACTTCAAATAATAAGGCCCTTAAATGGGTAGAAAATAATATGAGAGTAGATAGGATTAAGCTTCCTGATGGCACAGTAGAAAAGGTTATTGTTAAAGGTGAGCATGCCAAAACTGCTATTATTGTTGGCGCAAGTGATATTGCTGGCGATATTGTTACTCAGATTATTTCAAGAAGTGTTCTTTTAGATCCTGAGGAGAGAATTTGGGGAACAGGAGATAATTTTTTAGAGTTTATGCCTTGGAAAGGAGGAACCTATGGTGTTCACTTTGATCTTATTGGAACGACTCTGAACAATATTTATGGCTGGGCACTTGGAATGCCAATGGGATTTGCAAGATTGCAGTTTCAGTATGGGTCTAAGGGACAAGTTACATATCTCAGAAAGTTTTGGGATAGTCAGATTAAGTCAATTCCAAATCTTCCTTGGTCAATTATTAATACTTATCCCATGTGGCTCATTGCAGGTGGAGCAGTACTTGCTGATTATAAAATGGAAAATGCTGATAATTTTGATGAGGAAGCTTACAGTGTATTGAAAGATAAAATTTCAGGCAGGCTTTTTAGTTCGAAAGGTATTGGTGAAAGGTTAATGTTTAATAAAACTATTGGAAATATGTACATTAATCCACAGTATTGGATTCAAACAGAATTTGATCAGGTTGTTACCTCTCTAACAGGTTCAACCTTATTAGGAAAAATTGTTTCTGGGGTTGTAATGCCAATTACAACAGGATTTTACTATCATAAGTGGTGGGGAGATTATTTTGGTTTTAATAATCCCAAAATGATTGAAGTCTTAAGAAAATTTCAACTTGATGGAATATTAGATAAAATAGATAAAGAGGGATATACCAGGCCCGAGCTCTGGAGTGAGTACGAAAAAAGTGGTTTTTTAAATTTAATATCAATTCTTGAGATGGCCCGATATGAAAAAGAGAGTCCAATCACTACGACAATGAGTGCTGAGGAAATTGCAAATTGGTATTCAAATGTATTTGCAAATATATTTGGTGATATTGATATCGAAAACTTAGACGTTAATAAAATTCCAGATAAGGTGAAAATTATTGCAAGTCCAAATTCTGGTCAAGTAACTGATACATTTAGATATATGAAAGAAGTAAGTGATCTGCTTGAACTATTTTCAGAAGTTAGAAAAAATACAACTTTGCTCCCTTTTGTTCATAATCAAGGGAATGCTCTGTTAGGAGTAAGAGTAAATGATCTTACTGAGGATAATATAAAAAGTGAAAAGTTTATAAAATTGATTGAAGAGGCAAATGAGATTAATACGTCCATATCTGATATTATTGCAGTCATTACTGGGAATAGGGATAGCTTTAATTCAATTCAAAAAACCTCTCATGCCATTGCCATTGCAGACACTCTCTTTATGGCCGATATGTTTTTTAGAAATTATCTGCCTGCTAAATATGAAGGTTATAACTCAAGGTGGAAGGGGATTATAGCAAAGATATTAAACGCTACTACCGAAATAATGAGGCCTGCTGTTGGCCCTGTAAGAAAAGTAGCTTTGGGTGCAACTTTAGGTTCATTACCTCTTTATTTTTGGTTAGATGATCAAGCGAAAGCGCATTTACAAATAGCCCTTGAAAATAATTATCTACTTAAGGATCTGCAAACACTCTTAATGGAGGTTACAGAAACGTTAGTTTCAGACTCCCTTATTAAAAATTCTAGCAGTGACCTTTTTGATGGTAGAACAAAAGTGGAGTTAGAAAAATATTTAGTTTCAATTGATGAGCGCTTGGAAGGTCTTAGGAAATATTTAAGCTCTACTCAAGAGGAGTCTTCAGACCTTTTAGAGTCACGTATTTATAGATGGTCATCTATTTTTAACGATTATGCACCTTGGGGAATTGGAACAATGTTTGGGTGGAAGTTATCAAGAAATCTTCTATTTAAAGGAACGGGGGGGATTGTGACAAGGATGATCGATCCAACGGCATCTATTATGCTTAGGTTTTCATTTCTTTTATGGTTTTATACATCTCAGAGAGATACCCATCATGAAAATATAATTACACTGACCACTCAGGATTTCTTTACTTTTTATAATATCTATCAGGCAACACTGGTGGAAAAAGATATGGTACTAGAACTGCTTAGTTCTAAAAATGAAGATAGGGCCTATAGTAAAGAGCTGGCCATAAATTCTATTAACACTACATTAAAAAGTAATACATTTTTAGAGCAGATGGGACAGTATCGAAAAAAACTCTTGGAGTTAGTAAATGGAAAAAAGGAGTAATTTATTAAAGTAGTAATACTTTTATATTTTATCTTTTTATTGCAAATTACCATGGCCGGTGATTGTCAAAAAAGTGCAGAAAAAATGATCGACTTTGCAATTAAAAGCGATTCAAGGCTTTATCCTGTGCTTCCACTTCGCGAAACTCATTTAATGCAACTTAGGATACTAGAAAGTAAAATGGGATTTGATGACAGGGCAAAATTTAAGTTATGGCTTTTTTCGCTATCACATAGTGGATTTAGGTTTGATATTGGAAGCAAAATTCCAAGTAGATCAGAAAATGCACTTAAGGTATTGGAAATTGTAATTAAAAATAATTCAAATCCTCAGACTCTTTTGGCCAGACTATTAGGAGAACATCATAAATTAAATTTAAATGAGAGACGTGCACTTAATCTAATGTTAACTAAAAAATGGTGGTTTACTCAAAAGGTTGATCAGTTGTATGCTTTTAAAAAACAGGCCCATCAGCTAAGGCCATCTTCAATTATTCATAGAATAATATCATATAATAAAGTTTTAAATGGAACAGATCGTTTGGTTTCATTAATGCAAGATTTTAATAGTCTTGGTATGTTTAAAAATATTTTTAAAAAACATGGAACATTGAAAAATATTACAGAATTAGTTTTAAATTCCAACTCGTCAACCCAGTTATTAGTTAAAGTCGCAGATTATGGAAAATATTTAAGAGGTCTACAGACCAACAGTTTGCTCGTTAAGTTTAAAATAAGACAAGAACAAATTGCAGCTGATAATATTATAAGTTTACTACATTATACTGCTAAAAATCCGAGTTTAAGCTTTGAGAAGGTACTTAAAAATGTTGATCTTAAAAAAGAGCATCTTTTAAGAAAAGTTTTTAAGGTCGGTTATGATATTGAAACCTTTGGATTGACTTTGGTTAAGGTTTATATTCTTTTAGAAATATTAGATCGAACTATATATTATGTGATGATGGAAGATGCTGATGAGACTGTGGTCACATTATCACCAACAAAAGAACAGACCATATTGTCGGTGGATAATGATGATCCTAGATCCTCTTTAGATATACTGTTAGATGATTTGAATAGGTCTCTATCAAACGGTGATATTCGCTACGAGGATTATCTTAGGATGCGTTCTGAACTAGATTAATTCATCAGTTTTTAGAGTATAATCAATAAACTTTTCTCTTTTAAAATCGATTTTTAAAGTTAATAATATTAGTGATTTGTTAATTAGTGTAGGAATTTCTGGTGCCTGGGACGAGACTTGAACTCGTACAGCCATTAAATAGCCGAGGGATTTTAAGTCCCTTGTGTCTACCAATTCCACCACCCAGGCAATGAAAGATAATGTTCTAAGTGGAGTAATGTTGAACTATTTTTACAGACCTTGTCAATATATTAAAATGAATTTTTTAATAATTCTAATGGCTTTGATTACTGTTTGGGGGTGTTCTAATATTGGGCATGAGGTCGATATTAGCGTTCAGGTTGATAAACATTCTCCTTTTTGGTTTGTAGTACCAGAGAGGTTCTCTTTT
>DAOVTR010000119.1 GCA_030633015.1 Bdellovibrionales bacterium | reverse complement strand
TTCAGCTCTTCAGAATTGTTTTTTTTAATAATTATTTTTTTAACAATATCTAGAAGAATCTTTTTTTTTGTTTTAGGCAACCAGTCGATAGA
This sequence comes from Bdellovibrionales bacterium, assembly GCA_030633015.1. The sequence continues at coordinate 5,767 of DAOVTR010000119.1, read as the reverse complement.
TAAATGTCTTGGATAATTTAAAATATTAATTTCTGGAATTCGATTTAATTTGGGATACTGAATTAAAAACTGAGAAACTTCTTGAAATGAAATTGCATTGAAGATTTGATAAGTTAATAGTGTATCAAGATAAATTATTTTTTTTTCATGTAGTTGATAGAAAACAGTAAACGTCTTTATAAAGGATTTCCATCTCATAGGTGTACGGATAATTTCAGCCGTTTCATTTATTCCATCTAAACTTATCATTATTTTTACAGATCTAAATTGCTTCCAGAGGTTAATTATTTCATCTAGTGGGGCTATTGTTCCATTAGTAATATAATTTAAAATTATTTGATTAGAATTTCCAAATTTGATAAGTTGTTTTATAAGTGTGAGATGAGATTTTGATAAAAAAGGCTCTCCTCCTTGTATTAAAACATTATGTAAGTTTTTGCATAAAGAAATAAAGTTTTTATGTTCAAGAAATTCGGGGAGAAATGTGCATGCTATTTTTCTTTGATTTTTACTATGTCCTGTTGAGAATGTGCTTGAGCACATAATACACTGTAAATTACAAGTATTTCCAAGGCTAATATCTAGAGTTCTAATCTTACATTGTAGACTTGAAACTTCCTCGAAATAAGTTATTGATGGAGAATAAGATGTAATTTTATTATTTGTTACACAGTTACTGCATGCATGTGGGTAGATGTTTTTTAATATAGATTTTCGAATTTCTTCAATGTAGTTTGAAGAAAAAATATCTTCGAGAGAATCTTTATGAATATAGAAAAAATCATTATTGTTTTTTCTATACAATCCACCCACAGTTGCATGGCAACATAACCTGATCCTTCCGTCTGGCAGAATACTTATTTGACTCCATGGAGCGGAGCATACCATTTTATTTTTATTATCAGAGTCCATTTTAATTCATTGTTTTTTAGAATTATATATAATTAGTAAACTATAATTTATCAAAAGTAAAAACAACCGTTTATAAATTATCATAGAAAGGGGGGATCGAAAATAGTATTCACTATTTTCTTGCCAGTTTATAGTTCTAATTTGAATTCATTATTAAAAGATATTAAACATTTATAGATTTTACTAGCAATAAAATCAAAAATTATTAATGCTAAATATTTTTCAAAAAGAAATCTTTATCCTTACTGTCATAATATTATCCGGTTTGATGAAAACAATGAAACAAAAAATAATTCTTTCACTTTTTCTGTTAACAATTATTGTGGACGTTGGATTGTCAAACACATGTACGCCATCGTTTGAATATGGAGATGGAATCTATTCTGCTACGCTTTCTGATAACAGAACAATTTGGATTTTTGGAGATAGCTTTGTTAATGCTCCTAAAAATTTATCCCGTCTTGAGTCTGATTTTGTACCTAATTCTATAGGTATCTCTGAGTGTAACAATAATAAATTTAGTATTCATTACTATTGGGATACTTTTGATTTTTTTATTCCTGCAGGTCAAAAAGAGTACAAACTTTGGCCAAAGGATCTTTTTATAAGTGATGGGAAGTTATATATTGTTTTTGATAAAGTTGGATTTCTTGATGATTTTGGAAAAGGTGGATTGGGTTTTGAGATTATAGGAACAACTTTGGCAATAGTGTCTAATCCTCTTGATGCTCCAGCAAAATGGAGAGTTAATTTAAAAAATATATTTGATTCAAAGATCGCTCACACCGGAGTGAGTATTGTTAAAAAAGATGGATATGCATTTATGCTAACAATACTTCGTAATAATGAAGATAATCACTACCTACAGTTTAGTCAAAGACCTATGGCACTACAGAGAATTGCTCTTAATGAATTAGAATTAATTGACACTAAAATTGAATTTCTTGCTAAAGATGGTACATGAAAACGTGGTAATTTATTTAAAGATTTTAAAATTATACTTGATAGGGGAGCAACAGAATAGTCTCTTCGCTATCATGAAAATCTGAAAGAGCGGGTCATTATTTCCCTTGAGTCTGTTTGGTTTTCAAATAAAATTATTAAGCGAACAGCTCCTAGAGTTGAGGGGCCGTGGGGGCCAGCAAAAGTTATTGCTTTAATTCCAGAAATGACTATTGGACATTCATCTTATTCAAAAGATGTATTTTGTTACGCTGTAAAAGAGCAAATTCAATTCTATAATTATATTGAGAATTCAATGGTCATTACATATGCATGTAACTCTTTAAATTCTGATGAAGTTATGAATAACAACATGCTATATCGTCCAATAACGATAATAATTCCTGAATAAAAAATTAACTGATTTATAAAGAACAAACAATAACTAGATAAAAAAAAATTCAGACCATAGAATCATTAATTGTATTAAAACTCTTAAATCAACTATGGCCTTGAATATATAAATTAACTTTAATTAATTATATTTTTTTAACTTGAACAGCACAAGGCCCTTTTTGACCTTCTCCTACTTCATACTCTACTTTATCATTTTCATTAAGGATTCCTCCCTCAATGGCCGTTGTATGAACGAAAAGATCTTTTCCTCCATCTTCAGGAGTAATAAATCCAAAACCTTTTGCGTCATTAAAAAACTTTACTGTACCTGTACTCATAATTTTCCTCGATTTTAAAATAAATAAATTCTACATATTATATGTAAAAATGACTTGTACCGTTAAATTTATTCTAAGTAAAGAGTAAATTCGCAAAATGATGAATTTCTTCATGGTTAATTATGTGATTACTTTCCAACAAGTTGGTCGTGACAAAATTAAACTTAAAATTGTATGATTTCCTCATGTATATTTTGAGATCTTATCAGCAAGAAGCAGTAAACAATACTATTAACTATTTTCAAAAAAGCAGTGGTCCGGCCCTAATTGTATTGCCAACTGGGGCAGGAAAAAGCCTGGTAATTGCTGAGCTTGCACGCATTGCAAAAGGTAGAGTTTTGATCTTAGCGCATGTCAAAGAACTTGTTGAGCAAAACCACGCAAAATTAACAAGTTATGACCTGCAGGCCAGCATCTATTCTGCAGGTCTTAATAAAAAAGAGAGCACAGGCAAGGTTGTATTTGGAAGCATTCAGTCAGTGGCCAGGGCCCGAGATCTTTTTTTTGATAATTTTAGTTTACTAATTATTGATGAATGTCATCGTGTTAATGCAGAAGATGAAACTCAATATAATACTGTTATTAAAAAACTTCAAAGTAATAACCCTAATATTAAAGTCTTAGGACTAACTGCAACTCCTTATAGGCTAGGCATGGGGTGGATCTATGAATATAACCATCTTGGAATATTAAAAACAGAAGATAGTCGTTTTTTTAAGCAATGTGTTTATGATCTTTCTTTAGAGTATATGATTAAAAATGGTTATCTAACTAAACCAGTTAAAATCAATATTCCAGTCACGTGCTATGACTTTTCGGAGCTTACAGAGCAGGGAAAGATGTATACAACTGCACAAGTTGATGATCTTTTAAAACAGCAAAAAAGACTGACTCCTTTGATTGTAAAAAACATTATAGACATCACAAAATGCTACGGCCGTCAGGGAGTGATGATTTTTAGCAGTACCGTTAAACACGCAAATGAAATCCTTGAGAGTCTTCCTGATGGTGAGGCAAAACTTATTATTGGAGATACTGTTGATTATATTAGAGATATAATTATTCAAGAATTTAAAGATAAAAAATTTAAATATCTGGTCAATGTTTCTGTTTTGACTACTGGATTTGATGCCCCTCATGTGGATATGATTGCTATTTTACGTCCAACGGAGTCAGTTAGTCTTTATCAACAAATTATTGGACGTGGCCTGAGATTAAATCCTGGAAAAAAAGATTGTTTTGTTTTGGATTATACTGGAATGGGACATAATATATATTCGCCAGAAATATCTGAAAAAAAACCTACAAAAGATTCTATACCAGTAATTGTTACTTGTCCCAAGTGCGGATTTGATAATGATTTTTGGGGAAAGGCCACTGATAATGGTGAGGTTATTGAGCACTACGGGAGAAAATGTCGTGGAGCTAGTCAAAATCCGGATTCTCTTAAAATTATAAAATGTGGATATCGTTTTCGTTTTAAAATTTGTAATAAGTGTGGTGCGGAAAATGATATTACTGCAAGGGCCTGTGAATCTTGCAGTGTAGTTTTAATTGATGCTGATACTAAACTTAAGCAAGCAAAGCTTTCAAAAAATGCTCACGTCTTAACTCCTGATTCAATTCAAATGGAAAAAAGAGTGGATAAGTTGGGCAATCAGTTTTTAGATATTAAATACTTTGATTATGACTCAAAATATGTTTCTGAAATTCACTATCTTAATAATGAAACAAGTCTAAAAAAGTTTAATATAAATTTTCTTCGATCCCATCTGAGACAACCAGAACTGAGTGATCATATAACATTCGTTGATCAAGTCATTAAATATCAAAAGCTACTTCGAATGCCAAAATTTATTATTGCTAGAAAACAAGAAAAGTATTGGAAGATTACGGAGAAAATATTTGTTGAGGAATTATAGGATCAAATACCCCATTTAACTGCTAAGTAGGTTGTAATATTTGTTTTTTCTTCAGCCGAGAGTTTCTTTTTGTAGATTAAAACTTCCCCAATATTTCCAGTAAAATCATTTAAAGTAGATGCTGCAGAAGTAGATCTGCCACCAATAATAAGATTGCTTGCATTTTCTATATATGTTTCGCTACTTAATCCAATACTAGCAGGAGTTCCATCAAGTAGAGAATCAATAGAAAGAGATAAGTCTTGTTCTCTTTCAGCTTCATAATTAATCAAATGCACAGACCCGTCATCGTAAGTAAGGGTTGAAGAGATGGTAGTTTCTTCAGTGTTATCATAAGAAGTGCAATACATTGAATTAACAGTGCCTGACTCTTGATATATAAGGTAACCATGATATCCATTGGAATCAGCTACTGCTCCTCGCTTTGCTACCAATCCCATTTTTGAACTGCTGGTAGTATTATAAATAAGATAGATGGTGTAGTTTTCTAACTGCATATCCAGTGTATCTGAATCATTGATTTCATAATTATCTGCAGTAAAAGAGATACCATTTTTTATATTTAAACTGCTGCTGGTATAGGTTGGATTACCGTTTGCGGTAGCATGATTTAAATTTCCTGATTTATCGTACCAGCATGCAACAGTATCAAGATCCACAATTGATTGCTCAAAGGGAATTGAGCAGTTAGTCTTTGATAAGGTTGAATCATCGTTAGCATCTAGCCAAAGCGATAATTGACTAATATCAGTAGGGCTAAATTCTGTTTTAGTTGGAGTTATGCTCGTAGTACAACCTTCTCCTACACAATAAACTTCAGTTCTCCCGCAAGCAGTTATTATAAAAATAATAATAAGTAAAATATGAGAGAGAGAGTTTTTAATAGTTATATAAATTATAGTTACCCCTATTTTGAATTAAAGGTTTTAAACTTGTCTAAAATATTAACATATTTTGTTATCTGATGAAAGATTTTAAGTCGAACATTTCTTTACAAGAGTCTATAAAAAATTAAAATCTACTATCTTAAAAAGTGCCATATCCTCTTATAATAGGTCCATGATAAAGAAACATAGGAAAAGTTCCGGCCTCTGCAATACCACTATCATTTGCTGGATAGTCTGCTATGCCCCCCATATCATCAAACGGCGATTTCCCAAGGAATAGAAAATTAATGTCGTAGCCAATACCTATTTGCATTCTGAGTTTGCCAATAGAAAAACCGTACATGGGCCCATATTGCCCTGAAATATGGCC
>DAOVTR010000335.1 GCA_030633015.1 Bdellovibrionales bacterium | reverse complement strand
TTTTCATCATTTGAAATTTTTAATTTTGGATTAATTGAGCAGGAAAAACAGTATGAAGGGCAAGTTAAAAGTATTCTTAAAAGGTATAATCGTTATTCTGAAATAGAGCATGAAAAGCATCATTTAAAAGTAGAAAATAAAAAATTAGAAAATAATATAAACAAAATTGTTGAAGCAACAGGTAAATTTAGAGAAAAGGAATTTTACCAAAAGAATTTAGATTCTATTATTGGTGAGTTTGAGCAGGTTAAATATTCAAAAGAGGATATGCTTGAAACTTGTTTGAGTGTTTTCGGGAATATGGAAGAGATTGTAGAGCTTGCATATCTTGAGTTGGGCTTCAATGGACAAAAACTGTTTTCACCTGATTCCGTTGATTTTAAATACAAAAAAATACCAACACTTTGGTTGGGGCAAACCAGCAAAAAAGGTATTGAGCCATTCGCACAAAACATGGCAAATCAAGTTTGTCTTGAGCTTATGGGGACAAACTTGATGTCTTTGATGGTTAAAGGAAGAAATGAGTTACCAGATAGGATTTTGTGTTTAAAAGTTGCCGATGAACAGTTTTTAGATGGGCTCGATTGGGGAGCACTTGAGCTTTATCTATCAGGTTTAAATCTGTTTTTTGAGTCAAAAAATAGTCCTTCAACTTCTGCAGGTAATACATTTTTAAATCCTTGGGATTTTATGTCAGTTCTGGACAAATATTTTTATGGTAATATTCAAAATTTTGATAAGAATAAAATCAGTGAAGATGTTTATCTTATAAACTTGAATTTCAATAAGTTAATTGAAGTTATTAGAAATGAGACTAATAATCGTTTTTATTGGAATAATTTTTTCAATGAGTTTATAAATAGATTTAGGTCAAAACATGCTGATCTTGATTTTAAAGTAATATGCATGGGAGTAAATCATCTAGGTTTTGTTATAAATCGAGAACAAGGAAACGATCTTTTTGTTGCGTTAAAAAGTTATGTTCACAGATATCCATTTTGGAGACATTTTGAAGATGTTGATCTTGCTCTTTCTAAAAGTGTAAAACCAGACATTAGGATGATTCCTCTCGCTCCAGAAGCATATCTGCGTTATATTGACGGCTCAAGGGAATCTTTTAAAATTATTCAAGAGCAAGAACAACCTAATGAATTAAAAATAGGAGCTGCAATAAATAAATCTCCTGATAACATTGATTCAATTCAACAATGAAATTAATAAACAACTATGAGATATAGTACTTCTCTATTTATTGATTTAGAAATTTTTTCTCAGAATTTTAATCTCTTAAAAGATCTTTGTCCCCGAAATGAAATTTTATTTATGGTAAAAGCAGATGCATACGGACATGGAATGTCTTCAATCGTTAGTTATGCTTGCAACGAGCTTGGCATTAAAGAGTTTGGGTGTGCCTCTCTTTATGAGGCTAAGCTTTTAAGAGAGAGCTTACCTGATTTGGAATTTGAAATTTATGTATTTTCAGATATTCATTTGGAACTCGAATCAGATATGGATATCTATTTAAACAATCGTATAGTTCCAGTTCTAAACAATTTAAATGAGGTGAATGTTTTTTTAAAAAGAGATGAATTTCGCCATTTTCCAGTATGTTTGCAGATCAATACAGGTTTAAATCGCCTAGGAATTGAGCAATCTGATGTTACTGAACTTATGGAACATTTAAAACTAAAAAAGAGAAAGAATATTTTTCATTTGTTAACACATCTTGGATCATCTTCTAATGAAATTAATTCTCATCATCAAAACAGTCTTCAGAAAGAAAGTTTTCAAAAAATAAAAAAAATATTTATTAAAAATGGTTTTGTACTTGAGAGAACATCTATTTCTAATTCCGGGGCTATTGAGCAGCAATTTGGTCTTGAGGAAACTCATATAAGGCCAGGACTTATACTATATGGCCCAACAAGTATGAATAAAGGTCAACGAAATCATTCTCTTTGGAAAGGAAGATCAATATCTAAATTAGATACTTATGTGCTTAAAGTTTTTGAAGTTAAAAAAGATCAACTAATTGGATATGAAGCAACACCCGCTCCAGACGATGGAGTTATTGTACTTTTAGCCATTGGTTATGGAGATGGTTTTTCAAGCCGAATGAAAGATGTAACTTTAAAATTTAAAGATTTTACTGGTCATATATTGGGTAGAGTTAATATGGATATGACACAGGTTTTTTTTAAAAGAGAGATTATTAAGTTTGTTGCTACTGGGGACGTTTTTACCATTTGGAGTCATAACCCAACCGATATTTTACAATTTTCAGATCAAGTTGGCTCTATTCCATATGAAAATTATTGTCATCTTACTGGTCGCGTTCCTAGAATTTATAAGGTAGAATTTAAATAATTTTTAAATATATTTGGATTGAAAAATGCCTATTTATTATTCTAAAGTTCTAATAGAAAGATTTGGAAGTAAAATTTTAAGAAACATCAGTGGTCTTGGAATGGTTACTCAGTATGTTATGAAATTTTTTTATTGGTCAGTAAAACCTCCTTTAAGATTAAGACTACTTTTTGAACAACTATACTTTATCGGAAATAAAAGTCTTTTTATTATTATTTTAGCAGGAGCATTTACTGGAATGGTACTTGCTTATCAAACATATTTTGCTTTTAAGATGATATCGGTTGATTCGTTGGTTGGACCAGTTGTGGCAATAAGTATGGCAAAGGAGTTAGCACCTGTATTAACAGGGTTAATTGTTGCAGGAAGAGCGGGAGCTGCTATGGCCGCCCAAATTGGAACAATGAAGGTTACTGAGCAAATAGATGCTTTAGAAGTTATGGGAATAGATAGTTATCAATATTTAGCAGTTCCACGAATTATTGCAGGAACAATTTGTGTTCCAATGCTTTCAATGATTTTTTTATTTGTTGGAAATATTGGAGGATGGTTTGTAGGAACTCAAGCTTTGATGATTGACGACGCAATGTATCTTTCTAAACTTGGTGATTTTATGTTTATTAG
>DAOVTR010000156.1 GCA_030633015.1 Bdellovibrionales bacterium | reverse complement strand
TTTAATTTGATTGTCTATCTCTTTTCGTTTTTATCTTTTCTTGTTTTTTTAAGTAGTGAAAAAAAGATATCGTCTAGGCGTATAAATAGTAAGGTGATGGAGAATATGATCACAGTTTCTGTTGTTTTTTTCGTTATCCTTTTTTTAGTCGATTTGGGCCTACCAGATTCGAAAGGCCCCATCTCTGAGGAGAATATAAAATCATCAATGATAAATATAAATAAAATTGCAAATATAATTCAACAAAATCTACCGGAACAAATAAATGAGAGTTTTTCTACTAAGAATAATAAAAGCTGTGGCCAAAGTAATATAACTAAGAAATTAAATGGTAAGTTGGATTCGCTTGTAGATAAAATTGATTCTAATAATTATACGCAAAATGAAATAAAAAAATATGGAGATGATGTATTAAAGGAGATAAAAGAAGTTCAGGGACAATCGGCTGAAGGTCGTGATAAAACTGAAAATATTAATAAACTAATGTCACAATTAAATGATCTTCAAAAAGTTAAAAGTAGTCAGGTCTCTACAAGAGCAGGTTCACCAGATTTTTCTCAAAGTGGCGCTGTTAATCAAAAGCTTCAAACCGGTCAAAAGTTATCACAAGTTAGCATTAATAATTTAAAAAGTACTATCAGTGAGATTAAAAAGGAAATTTCTAATTCCAATAGTAAGAGTAGTAATAAAACATTGCCCTATGATAAAGAGAAAAAAAACAATAATAATTATAAGAATTCCAAGTTGCGCGACAAGGACGTTATCTCTGAAGCCTTTACTGCAAAACAAAATAGTGAAGCTAAAATTAAATCAAAACCAAAAGAGTTCATTCCAAAAATAAAATTAGAGATGTTTGCAAAGATGATATATAAGTTGTTAAAGATGATAGGCGTTATCTTTATTGTTCTGCTTGTAATTGGTATTTTGAAACGCAATAGTAATAAAAATAAAAAAATAAAAACCAAAGTTGTCTTAGATAAGCTTGTCATACAGAAATATAAGCAACAATTAAAAGAAATTGATAATCAGTCGTTATCAGGATCTGAGATGGTAGTTAAACTTTATAATGTATTTGTTGACCTGATTAAAGAAGTTAATTATATGGATCAAGAAGTCCCGCCTCCTAATAATTTAAAAGATTATTTAATTGATGAGTATGCAAGCTATGAAGGAAAAATTAATTTTGTTGTAGATCAGTTTTGCGATGTGTTTTATGGGAATAAAAATATTGATGTTAAAGATTTTAAACAATACCGTCGATTTATTATGCCGCTTTTTTATATTTATTTATAATAATCTAATTTCTCGGGCCAAAACTACTTATTTGGTTTCTCTCTATTGCTCCAATATCTGGTGCTAGACCGTCAAAGTTGTCATTAATGGAGTAGATGATCTCACCCTTATCAATTAGAAGGTTAGATTGTGGTTCTGGATAGTTTAGTGAATTTGAATATAGCGTATCTTTATTAGATGGAATTGTATAGCTGCTTGAAAAAAGTGAATTAATATTAGTTGTAAAACTACCATGTTGTTCTTGATTCGTTGAATTTCGAAAGTCAGCAATTGTGTTATAATTGGTTTCATTCCAGCTAGCAAATCGTGACTGACTTGAAGTTGCATACACGTTATAATCAAAATTGGAATATCTCATGGGCGCAGTTATTTCAATAGCAATGGACGTATCATTACCTACAAATAAATTATTTCTTGCATAAAAATAATGTATAGGTCCTTCATCGGACCAGACTCTGAAGGGGACATTATATTTAACAATTGTATTATGTAGTAGCACTCCTCCAGAGGTTCTATGGGGACCGATCTTCCAATCTGGAGCAGTTCTGTTTGTTGGTGTGAGATGAAGTTTGAATGATTCATGGCCTATATTATATAAGATATTTTTAATTGCGTAATTGGGTCCACCTTTTGATGGTTGAAAACTTATACCCATTTGAGAGTTAGTAATTCTATTTTTAAATGCCCGAACATTGTGTTGAGAAAAATCAAGCTCTATACCATCATCCGAGCATTCGTGAATATTGTTGTTGTGTATATCAATATCTCGCAAGGGCCAAGGAGATCTTAAATTAACACAATCTTTAAAATTACTAATATCGTTGTGACTTACAATATGACCAATTCCTGAAAGCTCAATTGCGCGGACTTCACCACTGATTGATTCTCCTTTCCATTGTTGGATACCGGTTAAAGTATTATCAGAAAAATAAATTCGGTGCGCACCACCATCGTCAAAAATTGCCCCACGGACATTTTCAAAGCTGCATCTTTTAAAGGTTATAAAGCGAGAACGAGGAAGTCTTACTGCAACACTACTACTTTTAAAAGTAATATTCTCAAAATAGTGATAGCTTTTTGTATACATGGCAAAAGCATAGGTGCTTCCACCATCAATTATAACATCCTCATTAAGATATGGCCTCCATACGATTAGTTCATCAGGTGTTCCATTTGCACTTAAATTGACTCCGCCAGTGTATGTACCTTCATGTAATAATATATGATCTCCAGCGCGGGCATTGGAGTTAATTTCATTTAATCCTCTGAATGGATCAATGAGTGTTCCGCTTCCTCCTCCATTTCCAGGTATGGCATGGATTTCTCTAATGGCATTTGTAGGCATTGGTTCTTTATAGGTTCTTACAGTGAAAACTTCCTGAGCTAACTCCATATCAGGATCATCCAATATAAGTTTTACTTCATAGTTTGTGTCAGCAGCTAAATTAAAAATACTACCGGCATAAAGGGTTGTACCACTTGGAGGTGCCAGCTCTTCCATGGCCTCTGATTCAACTCTAAACAGATCCATGCCAAGTCTCCATAGTGATTCATCACTTTTTCTAAAAAGTACATGTATAGAACTATTTTGATTCTGATCGCCCGTTATGTTCCACCTAATTCCCACTGATTGCATTGTTGGAGCGTCATATAGTGGTGACTGCTGGGTGATGGCCCAAGTTGTTTGATCTGGATTTATAGTACGATTATGGGTTTCAACGTTTATTAATTCTAATAATTCTTGCTCACTTGATGACACATGTGATTCAAAAATTTGATCTTCATCGTTAGTTTCTGATGTATCATTCGTGACATTGCTGTCTTGATTTTCTTCACTGAGCTTTGCAATATTATTTCCAATGCAACTAGAAAGAAAAAATATTACTATTACGGCATAAAGTTTTACATACATATTAATTCCTTAGGTCTTTTCATTATACAACACATCGGTTTATTGAGTGTGAAGGTATAGTAAAATTTTAAAAAATACAGGTTATTTTAGATAGTTAGGGGCATTCGTCTTTTTTTTAGTTGGGATTTTACTGCCAACAATAATTGACGATAGAATCTATTTTTTTTCAGGAAAGTATTTTATTTTGCACTCTTCACAAATACTGTGAGTGAATTCTGCTTCAGAGTGTTTTTCTATATATAGCTCAATTTGACTCCAGTATCCTTTATCGTCTCTAACTTTTTTACAGTAAGAGCATATCGGTAGCAGTCCACAAAGTTTTTTAATTTCATTTAAAGCTTCGGTTAAATCTTTCGTTCTCTCCTGTACAAGCTTTTCTAAATTATCATTTACGCCTTTTAAATTATGTTCGGCAAAATCTTTCATGTTAATATTTTTTTTAAGTTCAAGATTTAGATAGTACAGGCTAAAATACCTCCAAATGGCCATCGCGAGTAAAAGGATAATGATTACTATACTCATTAAAACAATAATATTTTTAACAGTCCAAAATGGTTTATAGCCTTTATACCACTTGTTATAGATACTAATAAAATCTTCCGTTAATAAAAATTTATTTAAGGCCATATTAAGATCACTAAGTATCTTTTTGTTTCCTTTTTTTATTACAATTGCTCTTTTTACGTAGAGGAGTGATGGCTCTGTTTTTTTTATTTTATGAGATAAATTGGCCGCGTCAGTTATTTTATAAACTGCAGAGTCAGGAAAAATTAGTGCCTCAATATTACCAGCAATGAGAGAGAAAATTGCATCAGCAATATAAGGAAATTTTATAATGATGGCCTTGGGTTGCTTTTTTATTATTTTATTGCCTATATTTACTCTGATAATCCCAACTTTTTTATTGGCAAGACTTTCAAGACCAAAAATATCTTTGTTATATTCAGCTACAAATAAAGATATTGGAAAAGTTTCAATTGGATCAGAGTAATCAAAATATTCTAATCTCTCTTTGGTAATACCCCAGTTGGGCATAATATCTATATCTCCATTGATGATCATTGGCCTAACATTTTTCCAATTTTTAACTTGTACGTATTTAATTTGGTAGTTAGCAAGCTTAGCAATTTCTTCAATGCATTGAATTGCAAATCCTGATGGTCTTTTATTGTTATCTACTTGGTAGTGAGGAGGAAGATTATTAATATAACCTACTTTGAGGGGTTTCTTATTTGTAGTTTGGGCAGCAGAAGATATAAAACTAATGAAAAAAGTAGTAATTACTATTAATAAAATCTTATTTTGCATGTTAGGATATTATTTCTAATTTATTATTAAAACAAGTACGAAACAAAATAAAATTATGACTCATATCAATAAAGACTCAAAAAAAATTAAAACAGTTCGTTTTCAGTATCGAGGAGTGATAAAGAAAAAAACTGTTTTTGTTTCTTTTTTGGCCTTGTTGTTACTGATTTTATTTTTCTTGTCAATTAATGTTGGTGCTTATGAGCTTAGTCTGTCCTCAATTGTTAAATCTTTAATTGGTGCTGGTGATAAAACAAGTAATATTATTATTTTAAATTTAAGAATGCCACGAATTATTGCATCCGTTGTATCAGGAGTAGCTCTTTCAATATCAGGCCTTATTATCCAAACACTTCTAAGAAATCCTCTCGCATCACCATCTACTTTGGGAATTAGCCAAGGCGCTGCGTTCGGGGCATCTTTTGCAATTATTATATTGGGAGTA
>DAOVTR010000177.1 GCA_030633015.1 Bdellovibrionales bacterium | reverse complement strand
CCTTGTCGCCAGTCGACCAATAACAAAAATAAACGACTATCTATTTTCAACGAGTATAAAATTCGGACGCTCAATCATCTATGAACCAGGAATGATATATTCACTTACCTTTAATTTTACGAAACAAAAACAGTATTCACTATCTCTATTTCCATATCGCTTAATTCAATTTTTAAACAAATCAAGTTTTAATGAGTATAATGATTCAACTTATAATAATTTTACATTTAATTTTATATATGATCTGGGTAAAGAAAATATTTTATCACTAAACACCCAGTATCATTTTATGAATAATGATGATCTTAAAATAAAAAACACTACCAGTTTAGCTGAAATACCGACTGCAAATTATATATTCTTAAACAATAAATCAATGCATCTTGCAGTTTTATCTGGATCATTTAAAAAAGTGGTTAATAAAAGTTTTTATAATCACATCTTTCCTTTAAGCTTAAGAAGGTTTGCGCCTGAGTTATTTACATCCTACATAAAAAATATAACAGATAAAGATTTATCTATTGTTGAATACGGAATTAATATTAGCTTTGAATTTTTATTTGCTCATAGCTATCCCTTCGTTGCTGAAGTTAAAGGGATAGAATCTATTACTTTAAATAATTCATTTTCATCATTTTTATTAAACTTAAAAAAAGAATTTTAAAGTTGACTTATTTTTGATTTCAACTCATTAATCGTATAATAATATGAGATTAAACCACAGATAATATTAGACAATGAAATTGCAATAAAAATACCTATTACTCCTCCTGCTTTCATCCCTATAAACGTTAAAGGAATAATTAACAAAAACATTTTGCCCATGACCATAAGTGTTGCTGGTATAGGTTTTCCTAAAGCATTAAAAAATGCAGTAAAAATCATTCTAATACTTTCAAAAAAATATGAAAAAGGAACAAACAATAGATACAAAACGGCAAATGAAATAACTTGTGGGCTATCATCAAAAATCATTATCAAATATTTAGAGAACAACCCTAAAAATATTACTATAAAAATACTATAAATTAGAGAAAATTTAAATATCAAAAATATTCCATCATATACTCTTGAGTAGTTTGATGATGACCAATTCTGTCCCACATATGGGCCAAAAACTGCAGAAATGGCCATAATAATTAAAAGAGAAAATGCCTCAATCCTTGTAACAACTCCATAAGCTGCAACTGCGTCCTGACCAAACATCGCAATAAATGCTGTCACTACTCCTATAGACAGAGGAATAATTGCACGAGAAAGTGCAGATGGTAGCCCTATGTATAAAACTTGATACCAAGAATCAATAATTTCTTTAAAGTCTGTTATTTTTAAAGTAATCATCTTTTTTTTATAATGTAGAACCCATAGTGAAGCAAACATTGTGAATGCGCGGGCCATTACAGTTGCAATTGCGGCTCCTTTAAGACCTAAGGCCGGTACACCAAAAAAACCAAAAATAAAAATGGGATCTAAAATAACATTTGTAACTGCTGCAATGACCATAATAATACCAGGAGTTTTAGAATCTCCTGCTGCCCTAATAGCACTATTTCCAACCATTGGAACAATAACAAAACACATTCCGTAATACCAAATGGACATATATTCATTAATCAGTGGCAGTATTTTATCACTTGCCCCCAGTAAACGAAACAGAGGATCAATGGTAAAAAGTCCAATTGTTAAAAAAATTACTACAATCAAAAAAGATAAAACAATTGAATCAGTGGTAAGCCTTCTGACTTTACTTGAATTCCCCTCTCCTATGGCTCTAGAAATTACTGATGAGGCTCCTGTTCCAATACCCAATGCAATACTTGAAAAAAAAGTTACTACAGGAAAAGTAAAACTCATTGCTGCAAGTTCAGCTGTACCTAGCTGAGCAACAAAAAATGTATCTACAATACTAAATCCAATTACAGACATCAGTCCAAAAATCATTGGAACAGTTAACTTAATAAGAGTTTTTCCTACAGGGCCACTAGTTAAACTTGCTTTAATTTCAACCAAATATTTTTCCTATTATGTATTTACTTATAGTTATAATAGCCACTATGAACTTATAGTTCTACTCATTTTAATTGAACATATTTTAAATTATTTATGCTCCCGTCCGAAAAGTAGTTAATGGAGTTTAAGTGAATCTACTGAAAATCATTTTTAGCATTCTTATTTTGAGCAGTTGTGGAATAGATCAAAACACATTCGACAAAACTACTCAAGTATACTCTCCATATGAATATCCATTTTTTCCATATCAATGGCATCTTGTAAACACTGGACAATTTAGTGGCACCCCTGGTGAAGACTTGAATATTGAATCAGTATGGAATTCAGGAAATAAAGGCGCAGATATAAATGTAGTTATAATTGATGACGGCCTTGAAATTGCTCATCCTGATTTATTTTCCAATATTGATCCAGTAGTTAGCGGAAAAAATTATACCACTGGAACAACTGATCCAACACCTTCAAATAACTCTCCTCACGGCACATGCGTAGCAGGAATTATTGCTGCCAGAGATAGCAACGGTATTGGGTTAAGTGGTGCAGCACCAAGAGCAAATTTAATTGGATATAATGTTTTACAAAATTATACTGTTGCAAATATTGAAAATGCCATGACTGAAAACTATGCAAATATTGATATCTCAAATAACAGCTGGGGAAATTATGATCTTGGCCATTTTTATACGCAAGATATTGTTTGGTATGACGCTATATGGGACAGCCTCACAACTGGGCGTGGAGGTCTAGGAACCATATTTGTTTGGGCCGCAGGCAATGGTGGCCAGTATTCTGAATTATCAATATATGATCCGTACCCTTCTCATCCTGGAGTCATTGCAGTTGCTGCAATTGATAATAATGGACGCCATCATAGTTATTCAGAACAAGGTGCAAATTTATGGATTTCTGCTCCATCTGGCGGGCCTGACAGGCCAGATATCTCCACAACCGACTTAGCAGGCCCACTACTAGGATATAATACCAATCAATCTACTGGTGATTATAACGATTATGATTATACAAATAGTTTTGCTGGAACCTCTGCTGCGGCTCCCATGGTATCTGGAGTAACTGCTTTACTACTAAAAGAACATCCATTACTCGGATGGAGAGACGTAAAACTTGTATTAGCTCAAAGTGCAAGAAAAAATGATCCAACAAATTCACTATGGAGTACAAATGATGCAGGACTAGAGGTCAATTATAAATATGGATTTGGTGCAGTTGATGCCCAATCGGCCATTGATCTTGCGAGCGGTTGGACTAACGTCACAGCTCAGACTCCAGAACTACACCCATCTGGTGATGTACAAAATATAGATACAGCAATTGATGATATAGGTACTCCAGTTCAATCACAAATTAACATTTCAAGCTCAAATATTTCTAATATCTCTTTTATTGAAGTAACTATTAATATTTCATATTTGGATTGGGGAAAATTAGAAATTGTACTGCAAAAAAATGGAAGTTCTTTCTCTAGCATCCTTGCAACACCTCACTCCTGTTATGATATATATTATCAACAAGCAAACTGTTACGTCACTGACGACAGCTTTGTATTCGGAGTTGCAAGACATCTCAACGAAGATCCACAAGGAGATTGGAATATCAGTGTAAAATCAGTCGATGCCAGTAGCGGTGAAACAGGAACCTTTGATAGTTGGCGCCTAAAAATTTATGGGTATTAATATGAAAACAGCAATAATAATATTCACTCTCTTTATTACTACAACATATGCAAAAGAGTACTATTATAATAATGGAAAAAATAAAAAAACTCTTTATTTAATTGAAGATATAAAAATATCAGGATTAATTAACCAATATAAAACAAATAAAAAAACAAAAATACTAAAAGTTATTCCAAGCTCAAAAACTGTTAAAATAGAATCCATCACACAAGACATTCTCCCTCTTTTTTCTGACTTCCCAAAAGGAGCAGGAAGAATTAAATCCCTCCCAGGAGGCATTATAGTTTCATTTAAAAACAGTTTAAATATCAATGATATAAAACAGTGGGCCCTAGATCATAACCTAACCTTAATTAAAAAGTTCAGATCACAATCAAATACATGGTTAATTGACTCCCCCCCAGGATTACAAACACTTAATATAATTAATAAATTAGGCCCTTCAGAACATATTAATAAAATTGAACCAAATTGGTGGGTTAAAATTTCTCACAAATAATTAGAAAATCATTGTACGTCTCTCAAATATCTTTTAGACTTTATAAATTATAAATAATTAACAAGGTTTGGTCATGATAAAAATTATAATGTTAATAATGATAACATCACTATTTGCTTGCTCATCTACAAAGTTAAACGACTCAGGAAGAAAAGTTAAAATAGAGCATAAACGCTCTCTTAGTAAAAAATGCGAAGTAATGGGTAAAGTCGTTGGAAAATCTACAGAAGGTCTATTTCAACTTGCTAAGAACTCTGCCAGGAATCAAGCAGCGAGCAAAGGTGCTAATACAATTGTCTTTAACGAAGAGATTGCAAACGGAAAAAATAAGGTTGTACACGCAACCATTTATAACTGCCCTTAAAATCTCATTCCAATAAAGAAAGCTAAGTTAGTGATGGATAACTCAATATCTCCATTTGCACCAAAAGAGCTATAATCAATTTCGAACAAATACTT
>DAOVTR010000151.1 GCA_030633015.1 Bdellovibrionales bacterium | reverse complement strand
CTGGCTTGACCGTTGTATTAAATCTTGGACAAATCCCGATCAGGCACTGTTTGGTATCATACAGGGATCAACTTTTGATGATATGAGAACAAAATGTATTGAAGAAGTTTGCTCTAGAGACCTTCCTGGGTATGCAATCGGTGGAGTATC
Organism: Bdellovibrionales bacterium; assembly: GCA_030633015.1. The sequence continues at coordinate 4,894 of DAOVTR010000151.1, read as the reverse complement.
TGTTGGCGAAGGATACCCATTAATGGAAAAAATTGTATCCTTTTGTGCCCCATTAATGCCTAAAGACAAGCCAAGATATGTAATGGGAGTTGGTAATCCTGAGGACCTATTAATGATCTGGGAGAATGGAATAGATATGAGCGATTGTATTATTCCAACTAAATTTGCAAGAGGTGGAACCCTTTTTACCAATCGAGGAAAAATTCGTATTCGCCATCGAAATTATCGACGAGACTTCTATCCAATTGATCCCAATTGCAGTTGCTATACTTGCAAAAACTTCAGTCGTGCTTATATAAAACATCTTTTTGATTCCAATGAAATACTTGGTCAAATACTAGCAACTACGCATAACATTGCCTTTTATAAGTCCTTGGCAGACCGTGCCCGAGAAGCTATTTTCAATGATAATTTTTTAAATTTTAAAAATGAATTTCTTTCAAATTACACAAAAGAATAATGAAATATTTTACCTTTTTTTTAGCTATTTTACTCTCACTTCAATCTTTTGCAAGTTCTGTTGAAGTAAAGACTGTTTTTTTTTCCATTGGAGGATTTGCCAACGAATCAGGTAGAGTGCAAATTGACGATCAAGGAACGCAAAACTCTTTAAATCTGTCTCCCTTTTTACAAACAGGATTTATTTGGCACTACTCACCTCAAATAAGTCTAAATCCAAGTTTTGCCCTAGGACTTCCTGAAGAAGGAAGAGATCCCAATATTTCTAAACAATTTTATTTTCTACATTTCCCTGCAAGCTATGTTACGGGCCCACTATCTATCCAAATTGGAACAGGACTTTTTTTTACAAGTATTTCAGGAGAAGGAGGAACGGAAGAACTGGATAACGGCCTCTCTACCACCCTATTCCCTCTTCCAAAATCATCAGTTGCATCCGTAAATATTATATCTTCAATAGGTTTAGAAATTCAACTTGTCAGTCAACTATCTCTTAGTGCATCTACATTTATTTTCAATATAACAGATGATTTATCAAGAACCATAAACTATATGGTCAATTTTTCATATCATTACACTCCTCAAAAAACAGGAGAAAAAATATGAAATTTATAATTTTAATAATTATATTTATAACTTTAAATTCCTCTTATGGGTTTACTTTTAACAATAATGTTGAGGCTAATTTTGCTCAAAACTTAGTTAAGATTAATGTCAATTCAAATGGATGTGATAATTTAGATTACGACCATGACCAAATACTATCTTTAGTAGAAAAAGCAATGAATCGCTTTTGGAATACTGTCTCACTAAGTCGGCTTACAATTACAAAAGGAAAACTCGTTAGTTTAGACGCAGCCTTTAATGATGAAAAACTATGTTCATCTGAAGTCGATGGAAACTGCATTCCAAATGAAAATTTATTAGTTAGTGATGGTATTACAATTTCATGCAATAGCAACGTTGATGTTTTTCCAGATCAAGCAATTCTTGGAAAAACCCTTACAAATAATATTGAAAATCTAACAATAAAAGGTGCAATCTTTTTAATTAATGATCGAGCAGACACACTAGTAAATACTCTTAGTGAAGATAATTTCATTGCATTTTTAGCACATGAAATTGGGCACGCTATTGGCCTAGGTCATAGCCCTGTTAAAGATTCACTTATGTACTATCAAACAGTATATGAAAGAAACTCTTTAGGATGGGATGATATTGATGCAATGACTTACCTGTACCCTGCAGGGCAACCTATTAGCTGTGCAACTATTTTGAACTCAAGCAAAAATGATAAACAAACTTTTATTCTAAGCTTGCTTTTTACAATATTGATTTTAAATTTTTCAAAAAAGACTTATTTAAAGCTTAAGCCAAGCTTCTGACATTTTTTTTCATACTCAGTTAATGCTATCAATTCACTACTATCGAGCATCTCATAATTAATTAACTGATGATCATAACCAATATATACAAACTGATCAAAACAAAGCATGTCCTCAAACTTAGGATGATTAATAACAACAACAGCATTTTCAAGTCGAACTCCTCCAAAATTTTCAAAATAAAGCCCTGGCTCAATTGATACAACTTGTCCAATTTTTAAAGAAGTTTTAGATGCACTGGAAATGCCTACTCCGCCTTCATGAACATTTATTCCGATCCCATGCCCTGTAGAGTGGTTGTAATCAAGACCAACTTTATACATGGCCTGCCTGGCCAAAAAATCAATTTGAGATCCTGTTGTTCCATAGGGAAAAACTGCTGCTTGAGCATTTAATACTCCCTTTAGAACAAGAGTATAAATCTCTCTTTGTCGATCGCTGGCCTTATCACCAACAAGAAATGTTCGAGTTGTATCAGTAGCATATCCATCGCTGTAATATGCCCCACAATCAAGTAGGGCCATCTCATTGGGCTGAATTATTTTATCATCGCTTGGATCAGAAAAATGAATTATCGAAGAATTTGAACCAAATGCAGCAATTGTATTAAAGCTTTGATCAATTGCACCTTGTTTGGAAAAAAACTCTCCGACCTTATTATAAAACTGTTTTTCAGAAACACTATTTTTCAATCCAACATCTTTCAACCATAAAACTGATTCAAAAATTGCATTATTTGATTTTGCAAATGACTTCCTCATTGTTTCAATTTCTTGTCTGTTTTTAATAGTTTGATACTGGGTCACTCCATTTTTATCATCAATTAAATTATTTTTTCCAAAAACATTATTTAAGATTTGAAGATCAGCAACAGTAACATCTTTAAAACAAACTTTTATTTTAACAGAACCATTTTGGGAACTTATGTCTTTTAACTTCTGTTTTAAATCATTGGAATTTTTTATTTTTACAATCTCAACAATATTTGCATTGATGCCCTTAATAATAAAGTCATCAATTACAAATAGATAAATTTTATTAAATGTAACCAACGCCTTTGCTTGAATTGAACTTTGGTTAGGCAAGTGAAATCCTCTTAAATTCGTAATCCAGGAAACACTATCGAGCAGAGAAATATAATAAAACTGATCTTGATCAATTATTTGCTTAATTTTTTCTTCAATAGATTTCCCAACAACATCAATGGGTAGTCCATATGCATCTTCCATCTTTTTGGGCAACATCTCTTTATTTAATATTGCGTCAATTTCACCATCACTAAAAACAGAAACTTTGCAAATATCATCTAATTTTAATTTAAAAGTCAGCCTTGTCTTATCTCCTTCAATACCAACATTTTTTAAAGAAGACTCCTTAATCTTTTCTAATAACAAATCAAATATTCTTTTATCACGAGGACATTTTATGACCTCTATTAATGATTGATCGACTTCACTATCGGCCTGTTGGTGATATCTTCCGTCTACAATTAGGTAGTTTTTTTTAGTTGTCACCAAAAGATAACCTGTTGATCCAGTAAACCCTGAAAGATAATACCGATTATTATCTCCTAAAGGTACATATTCATTTAAATAACCATCTGATCCATCAATAAAAAAACCATCTAGTTTTTTACTAGAAATAATAGTCTGGAGTTGCTTTAAATTATCTAAAATTTTATCATTCATGATTTTGGGCCCCTGTCTTGGATTAAGCTTGTAAAACTTTCACCTCTTTTAACATAATTTTCAAATTGATCATAGGAAGGAAATGCTGGAGAAAAAATTAAGCGTCCATAATCATTTTTTTTAGCTGCAAGCTCAATTGCATTCTTAATATTATAGACAATCTCATACTCAATATGGCCATCTAGCTCACTCGCAAGAAATTTAGCAGTATCACCAATAAGCAGAATCTTATCAACGCTTTCTTGTATTATGGATAAATATGGAATAATTGAATCGTTATTTCCCCGCTTTTGTCCACCAACAATTAAAAACGTTGTTCCTGTTTTTTTCTCCAAACTAGACAGGGCCGTTATTGTAGCATTCCAATTTGTACTCTTTGCATCGTTGAGCACTTCAAAATTTAAATTTGATTTTATTTTCTGCAAACGATACAAAACTCCTTGAAACCGATCAATTGTCTGTTGTATTCCCGTATCTAAATCATTAAACAAAAATTTAGATAATTTTATGGCTACAAATAAATTTGTAATATTATGTTTTCCAACTAATTGAAATTTATCTAAAGTGTAATCTTTTTCTATCTCTGATCTAATAAACGTTAGATTATTAAAATCAATTTCTTCAATATCAAATGAAGTATTATTTAAAAGATTTTTATAAGGAAGATTACTTGGAATTAATAACAAATCACCTGAAGACATATTTTGAGCAATATTAAGTTTTGCTTTTGCATAAACACTTATATCAGAATATCTTTCGCCATGATTTGGAAAAATATTTAAAATCATAGAATAATTGGCCCTAAAATTTTTAATTGTTTCAAGTTGAAAACTGGAAAGTTCAAGAACAATACAGTCATAGTCATTTGGAGAAAGACCATACTCACAAAAAGGAACTCCAATATTTCCTCCAATAAATGGCCGATGCCCTGAATTTTTTAAAATTTCGCCAATCATTGTAACAGTAGTAGTTTTCCCATTTGTCCCTGTTACTGCAATTATAGGCTTCCGAGCATAAATAAAGCCCAATTCTATTTCTGAAATAATTTCAACATTATTAAGTTTCGCAAATTCCAATAATTTGTTATCCAACGGAACGCCTGGAGATAATACAATTAAATCACTTTTTAATATAATATTTTCTATATTTGAATATTCATCGCTAAAACAATTTTTTTCGCAAACTAGTTCTAAAATTTCTTGTATGCCACTCCAAGACCTAACCTCTCCTCTACTTATTACAAAAAAATTATCAAGACTTTTAGACAATAAAAGTCTTATGGCAGAAAGACCTGACCGACCAACTCCGAATACTATAATTTGCTTACCTAAAAGATTCATGTCTTCCTAATAAGTAAAGATT
>DAOVTR010000064.1 GCA_030633015.1 Bdellovibrionales bacterium | reverse complement strand
GTAACTGTCATCGTTAGGGGCAACAGAGGCTGCCAAAAGAGAAAAGGAGTATAAATAGATGGCCAATAAAAATATTTTCATATTAATTCCCCAATTCGTAGTATCCGAGTGTTATAGTCTTGCATGAGTGTGGACATTTTGTTTTACCTGAGTGTTTATTGTTGTCTTGTAAAAAAAATCTTTTAGATGGAGAATATATTTTGAAACTTAGATTCATTGAAAAAATATACTATAATTTATTTGATCTGTATAAAAGTTAATAATTAAAGTATAATAATATTTTAATGTAATTTATTTTTGGTGACTTATTTATTGGAATGATTGAGATATGATTAGAAAAGCTTTGTATGTAGGTGATGATTTTAGGTATTGGCAAAATATTCAAGATTTTTTCCTTAAAAGATTAGATTATTTTGAAATTAAATTTGTGACTCTTTTTAATCCAGAGGTTTCTGCTTTGGATCTTTTTTTTACTGTCGTATCTAAAAAGCCTGATATTGTATACGTTGACTATTCCAGTAATACCGCAAAGCATTTGGAGTTAATAAAATTATTATCAGCAGATAATAGTGTAAATAATATTGTTGTCGTAGGACTGTTGGGTATTGATGATAGAGAAACAAGTATGAAAAAGGCCATTAATTCTGGGGTTCTTTTTAATCATCTGAAACAAGCCGAAATAGGTCCAATGGTTTATGAGCCTTTGACTATTCTCGCTCCTGAAGAGATTAAAGATCCAGATTATGCGTTTTCAGATTTAGAATTTAAAATTAAAGCATCATATCTTGCAAAAATTACAAAAATAACTTCAAATAAGATTGATTTTGAAACATCTGTTAATTTTAAACCTAAAGATAGGTTTTTTCTTAAGTTTCAGGTTCCAGAAAAAAATCTTAAATATAGTGGCATTATTATTCATGAGCCATTAAAGTTTGTAGCGAGATCATATATGTCCTATCAGTTTAATGCTGATTTTGAATTTGTTGAACCTCGTAAAAAAGATTCTAAACAGTCAGCTTCAGAAGATGAACAAAGTGAAGCATTATATCAAGAACAGCTTAGTTATGCTCAAAAAACATTTGAGAGTTGGATTAAAGTGCAAGCAAGTTTTTTAAAAAAATCAAAAGAGCTAAGAGTGCTGATTATTGATAAAAAACTTGATTTTCAATCTAAAGCAGATTTGTTCGAACATAATTTTTCATATATTTGTCAAACTAGATTCATTGATCCAGATAAAGAGATTACTAAATTTAAACCAGATATTATTTTTTATAAATTTGAAGCTGAAAAAAAACTGGATGATGAAGCTGCAAAAAAACAAATTGAATTTCAAAAAGCGAGAGATGAATCAAGGAAGAAAAATAAACTTCCCGTAATTGTTCATCGAACCAATGATTTATCAATATTAAAAGAGATAGTAAGTGCTGTTAAGTGGAATAATTTAAAAACAGAAATTTATACTTTTAATAATACATTTACAAGCAATGCAGCTTTAAAAGATTCAATCTCTTATGCTCAATTAAAGCCAAATGATAAAAAATTAACCACTAATTTTATTGAAGACACTTGTGAAAAAAAATATGAATTGATGAAAAGAAAAAAAATGGAACATATCGATCAAATGGTAAAAAATTTAAAACAAAAAGATCCAGTTAAATATTTGAAAGTAAATAGAAAGACGTTTGAGGAGCATGCTGTTCAGCTGTATTTAAGTGACAGTCTTTATCATGGCACAGTTGATGATACAATTTTTTTGACTGGTTTATCAGAATCAATTTTACATATTGCTTCGAGATATCCAATTGATCATTATACTGTATTACAGGTTAATATTCCGACACTAATGTATGTAACTGTTGTTCCAAATAAGATGAGGGCCAAAACATTAAAAACAATTAAAACTGTTTTTGGAGATTTTAAATATACCTATAGATGTCTGATACATTCAATAGATGAAAATCAAAGAAAACTGCTGCGTAGATGTGTAAATGCAGCTAAAACAAAAGCAGATGAAGAATCAGCTCGCCTTAAAAAAGAGATGAATATCAAAGAACAAAAAGAAGAAAAACAAACAAACAAACAAAAGAAATCATAAGCCAAAAATTATAATTATTACTCTATATTTAGTTTTCTTTTTACAAGATCAAGTAGTTGTTCTCTTTCAAAAGGCTTTGTTATTAGATCAACCACCCCTTGTTCTGTTGCTTTGGCACAAGCTTCAATATCTAAAATTCCAGAAATAATAATTATTTTAACAGGTTCGTTATAACTTTCATTTAACTTGTTGATGAATTCTATTCCGTTCATATCCGGCAAACCAAGATCTACAATAATTAAATTTGGTTTTACATCATCAACACAATCAAGAGTATCTTTTGCATTATAACATTGGTGGATGGAGTAATCTTCCAAATAATCTGCATACAATTCTTGAATATCTTCATTATCTTCTAAAATTATAATTTTATGCTTTTTAATACTTCCCCCACATAAGTGGTTACATTTTTTTAAAAGTCAGTAACTACTTCTTATTTATAATAATTATAAAATGTAGTTGGCCAGTGTGCAACATATAAAGTTATTATAATAGAAATATTATATAATAACAGTAAAGGTCTACGATGAATGATATAAAAAATTATGCTAACCATGGAAAGCAGATGCATTCACACTGTCAAGTCGCATCTAAATTATTTAAAACATTATCTAATCCTTTGAGGCTTGCTATTTTGTGTATTTTATTTGATGGAGAAAAAACTGTAACAGAGATTGAAAAAGAGTCTGATGGTTCTCAATCTCAAATTTCTCAATTTCTAAAAAGAATGGAGTATGAGAATTTAGTAAAATGTAGAAGATCAGGTAAATTTATGTATTATTCAATCGCGGATAAAAAATTATTAATTTTATTTAAAACTTTAAATAAAATCTTTTCTTAATAACGGCCGATTGTCGTCGGAGAAAAGGTGTTGATCATATCTAGGCTTGCCATCTTTGTTTGATATCATGATTATCAAGTAAGTTTTTAACTAATTTATTTATAGTTATTTTGTCAGAAAATGATTGATGGTTGAATTTTAGTCCATAACCAATAACTTTATTTGTAGTATGTTGTGAAACAATTTTTGCATCTATAACATATTGTGTATCGTAGTAATCAAAAATTATTTTTACATTCGCATCAAAGTCTTTTGGTAGTTGAGCAATCAGAAATAATCCTGTTTTAGAAATATTTTTTATAATCCCATCAATTATAGTATTGGAATCATCTAAAAGTGATATTTTACAGTTAAATTCAACCATATATCTTGGCTTTGTATTTTTGCCCAAATATTTTTTCTTAAAATAAATATCTCTAAAACTGGGAATTAATAAAATTGAGATATTAAATATATTAAAAAGAATTAGTATAATTGGAGAAAAGTTAAGAGTGTGATCTAAAAACTCCCAAGTAAGACTTTCATTAATTAAAAAATTAAAAATTGAAAAAAGGTGAATCGCAATAACTAAACTATAAGACCATCTGTTTTGCAGTACTATACAAATTCCAGCAATGGGGAAAAGAATCCAAAAATTTATTAAGTTATAAATTGAAATTAATGATATTGTCTTTGAAAAGATAATGTCAAAAGAAACATTGGATGTCATACCCATAATTCCAATAGCAATTAATGGGAAGAAAAAATTTATTAATCCTAATGGTATTGTCAATTTATTTGATTGAATAAATTGATTTGAAAACATTATCTTCTCGGTGTTTCAGGGTTTTTTTGTAGAAGCATTGTATATCTTTGCATTTTTAACTTTTCCCAAATAGATATAAAATGGAAATGAAGCCTGTATCCAAGTTTTCCTTGTGATTTGTGTTTACCAACAATTTCTGCTCTTAAACTAAAACTAAATTTTTCATCCGATGATTTAAATTTTAAATCAATATAGTTCTCATCAAAAATTTCTTGGGGACCCAGAATAAATGCTCCACTTTTTGAAAGATTAGAAATAGTGCAATCTTTTAGGGTCGTAACGTCAATAATATTTACTTCCCATGGTAAATTCACGGTATATCTTGTTGCCGTTTCCCACCACCTTGACCGTTTGTTAAAAAATGGTGCTCGTACACTTGGAAGTATGAAATATAATAATATAAATAAATTAAAAATGAGCATTGTAAGAGAAAAAAAATGTGGTGTTGCATTTACATAAGGCCATGTAAATGGTTCATAGGTTAAACTTGAATATATTGAATAAATTTGAACTGAAAAAAATAATAAATAAGTCCATCGATTAATGTTCAAAAGCGCTAATCCGCCTAAAGGAAATAGAAACCAAAATTCAAAAATGTTTTTTAATCCTTCAATGGCCCAAACGTTGCTTAATACAGCATCAAATGAGAAGTCAGTCGTGGCTTTAAAGTAAATTATTTTGAAAATAGGTTCTAGAATATGCAGAATACCTAATATGATAAATACAAGTGGCTTTTTGCTATATCCAACCATAACGTTACCTTTTATTTTTTTGTATTATAAAACACTTACCAATAAATAAAAAATTATCTAATTACTAACTCTTTCAGAGCTAAAATTAAGAGGCTGTCTTACTTCGACAACACCACCACCTTTCGGTTTTGGAAAAGGAATTAATTTAAGGACTTTAGTCATACACTTTACACCTGATCGTGAAAATTTAGCTTGTTTGGACTTAACTGTAGCCTTAGTAACTCTACCATTTCTTCCAATAGTAAATTGTAAATCAACTACGCCTTTAATTGCTTCATTACGTTCCATTAGTTCTTCTTGATAGCAAAATTTAAATTGTGGTAGATACTCTTTAAGTATTTTTCTTAAAAGTTCAGGATCCATGGAGCCAAGAACTACTGTCTTGGGTTCTACGTAAGTAGTGTCAAAACCATCTTTGGAAGCAAATCCCTTTGTTCCATATGAACGATCATATTTTCCTTTGAAGTCATCTCCCATTTTTCCTATTTTAACATTGCTTTTAGAATGAAGTAATGCATCGTTAGAAGTTTGTGTATTCGCAGTCATTGATCTTTTTACTGATTTTGTATTAATTTTTACTGATTTGGATGTATTGTTTGAAAATAAAGCAGCTAAAGATTTTTTCATTTTAAATTTATAAGCTTTAATTGGTTTTTTTACTGGAGTTTTAGCCATCTTCTTGGGAGGTTTTTTTGTTTTTTCCACTTTTTTTGCTTTTGGCTTGCTGATTATTTTTTTTGCCATTTGTTCTTTTGGTGTTTCTACCTGCTTTGTTCCAGTATCTTCTTTCTCTTCAAATGCTTTTGGCATTTTTTTATCAACTGGTTTTTGTGCCCGTTTATATATAATGGCTATTTTTTTTTCAATTGGTTTTTTTAAATCACTTAGATCAATAAAAAGAAGAAGCATTGCAAGTGACATGATGATTGTTACATATTTGGATAAATGTATTTTAAATTCACGATCTCTTCCAAAAAATGGTGTTGATCTTATTATCGGAGGGCTATCTATCATTTTAATAATAACTTGTACGGTTTTATGATTGAAAGAGATAACATCATTTTCTTGCAGTTCAATAGATTCTTCTTTTGCAAAAGGATCGAATTCATTTTTTTGTAAATTAACAGAAGTAAAATCATTTATTTTGAACAGTCTTATGGTTTCTTTTTTTATTTTTAATAACGGAATCTTTCCTTCAACATTTAAGCAATCAACTTGTATTGTAGAATCGTTATTAATATTATTTGAAATATAATATGTTTTATTTTTTATTGGCAAATAGTCTAGAGAAATAACAGAACCGTTAGATATAACACTTACCTCTATAGATTTTGAATTTAATTCCTTTAAAATGGGAAGAAATTCAACTGGCTTGGAAGTATCAACATAATCACTAAAATCAGCAATGTTTTCTAAATCACGAATTGGATTTATTGGCCTAAAATCACTTTCATTAAAATTAATATCACAATATTCTCCATCAATGATTACCATGTTTTCAACGGGAGGAAGTTCGCAGATCTCTTTTTCGTCAGAGTGCTTAACTTTAATAATGGCACCTTCATCTAAATCTTTAATGGCATTTTCAGATATTATTTCACCAACATGGAATTCTACATCCCCAAACTTAATAATATCCCCAGCAGAAAAATAGCAGATAGTCTGTTTTTCTCCATTTAAAAGAAATCCATTGTCACTTTCAAGATCAATTATTTTTCCACCACCCTGGTCATCTAGAATAATGAATGCATGATAATACGATATGTGATCGCTGTCGATGCTGATATCAGCTTGCTCAAATCGACCTACAAGAATTTTTTTCTTATCTAAAATATATTCTTTATCTACATTGCTATCTTGATAGCTTGTTATCTTAAGTGTTTTAAATTCTTTTGTTTTGTCTAGTCCTAACATAAAAAGTCATCCTATTTAGTTTTTTTGGGTGCTAGATTCTTTGTTTTATTTTTTAAATCATTAAGTCTTTTTATTTCACTCTCTTTTATATTAATTTGCTTTCGCAATTCTCTTACCATTATTTTTGCATGAGGAAAGCTTCCTGACAATTGCATTTTATTAACTGTTTTTTTAGCAGATTGATGATCATTTAATAAAAATTGAGAAATAGCTATATTAGTTGCAATATCTGTTCTTGTTCTTAATTTTTTATTAATTTCCATAAATGCATTTAAGGCCACTTTTATATCATTTTTTTGCAAATAGAGAGATCCAAGAGAGTAGCTGACGTCAATATCACTTGATGATTTTCTATAAAGTGGGGCAAGGAGTTTCTGGGCATGATATAGGTGATTAAATTGTAAATATAGTTGTGCAAGGTTAAATTTGGGCGATAAAAGTTCTGGAGTTTGCTTGATTGCTTTTTTAAAATAATCAAATGATTCTTGAATATGCCCTTGTTTAAGGGATATTACACCTAAATTATTAGTTGCAGAAGGGTATTGTTGCCCTTTTTTTGATGCTGTCGCAATTGCAAGTTTATAATAAAAATCTGCTTTTAGATAGTTTGACTTAAGATAGTAGCAGGTCCCAATATGATTCCAGTAATCGGGGTCATCTTTGCGAGTTTTATAATTGCTGCGAAGACCATCTAGGCCTTTTTTATATTCTCTGTTATGGCATGCAAGTACATTGTGAAACCGACTTTTAGGATTATTTAGAATTTGTTTTTTTCTTTCTCTGTTGTATCTTACAAGAGATTCCCCAGAAAATGCATCATCCTTACTGCTTCCAATCCCTCTATTCATAATTGAAGAGCATGATTGAAGTAAAATACCCGAAATTATAATAATAAAAAATAGTGTTTTTTTTCTTATCATTGTATATCTCGCACAGAATCAGTTGTTATTAATAGGTTTTTTGCTTTGTATTTGTAATTGATTAGTTTATTTAAATCACCATTTCCCAATAGTTCAGAGTTATATGAGGTAAAAAGTAGATTATGCTTTATAGTATTTTTACTAATGTTTGAATACTTCTCAGCTTGTTGTCGTATATTTCCAGAAATCATATTCATCTGTTGTTTAAATCCATCGACAAATTCTTTTGGTTGTCCCAAAGGAGTATATTTTTCAAGATTATTAGCAAAATATAGATAGTTCTTTACCAATAATTGATATGAGCCGACGATAACTTCTGCTGTTTTTGTTTTTGCAATATTGTCACATTTATCTGAGAGTCTTTTTAATGTGCCGATAAATCTTTCAAGCTCGTTGTTGAAAGTCTTTTCATCGAATGGAGTTTTGCTTGTAAATTTATTTCGCACAAAGGATGTTAACTCTTGAGATAAT
>DAOVTR010000085.1 GCA_030633015.1 Bdellovibrionales bacterium | reverse complement strand
GGGAGCCCTTAATATAAAAGTTGAACAGATATCTTTTTGTGATATAGAATACTAGTGGAGGTTTTTTTATGTTTTTTAAAATTATTGTATTAGTGATGGGGATTTTTGGAATTCCTCTTAGTTCAACAACTGCTTTGTTGTCTAGTATTTCAGTTGGAATTGGTATTGACTACGCGATACATTTTATCGAAAGGTATAAGCAATTTGCTGCTACTTCAAAAGATAAGTTTATTACAGCATCGAGGACAATGGAACACTCTGGAAGGGCCATCATTTTCAATGCCTTTGTTGTTATTTCTGGCTTTTTAGTTTTAATAGTGTCAGTATTTCCACCGAATAGAGAGCTTGGGGCATTGGTTTCATTAAATATGTTTACAAGTTTTATTGGTACAATCTCAATAATGTTATTGTTACTTTTTAAGAGCAATGTTTATTTTAAAAATAGATAAAAGGTAGGAGCGAATATGAAAAATATTATTATCATTTGTTTTATGGCGATATTAACAAGTACGTCTTTGATGGCCAACGGTCTAACTGGATTACAGATTATAGAAAAAGTCTATAATCGTGATGCCCCATTAGATCAACAGTCACTTTTGAAGATGTCGCTGATTAATAAACAGGGAAAAGAGAGAATTAGAAAAATCAAGCAGATTTCAAAAAATTTTAAAAATGTCGAAAAGAGTATAATGTTTTTTGTATCACCATCTGATGTGAAAAATACCTCCTTTATGAATTGGTCTTACACTTCAGCTAAATCAGATGATCAATGGATTTATCTGCCAGTAACTAAGAAAGTAAAGAGAATTTCATCTGATAGTAAGTCTGATTATTTTATGGGATCAGATTTTACTTATGATGATTTAGGTGATCGTCATCCAAGTAAGGATTCTCATAAGATTTTAAAAGAGGAACAGATTAATGGTGAAGATTGTTATGTCGTAGAAAGCAAGTCAAAAGACGATGAGTATATTTATTCTAAAACAGTTACTTGGGTAATAAAAGATAAATGGATTGGGCTTAAAAGAGATTTTTATGATGAAGATGGAGAACTATTAAAAACTCTCACCGTAGATAAGTATGAGACAGTAAAAAAATATATTATTATTACAAAATCAGTAATGAAAAATATTCAAAAAAACCATCGTACTGAGATGCTCCTTTCAGATATAAAAGTTGATAAAAAAATAGCTGCGAGGAAATTTACTGAAAGAATGATGAAAAGGGGTATTAAATGAGAATACTGACAGTCCTATGTATTTTTGTTTTATTTTTTTCAGTTAGTATAAATGCAGAAACAAAAATAAATTTAAATGGGTATTTCAGAACGGAAGTTGGCTCCATGCCTGTGGATGATGGGCAGTTTGGTCTTTTGAAAAATACACTTAGCTTCGATTTGAATTATCGTAATACAGACGACACTGTTGGGGCGAAAGCGACACCTTTTGTTAATTATTATGCTGATGATAAAAAGGTTGATTTAAGAGAGTCATATATTGATATATTTAAAGATACAATGGATATTAGGATTGGTAAGCAGCAAATTATTTGGGGAAAGGCAGACGGCGTCTTTATCACTGACATTGTTTCTCCCAAAGATATGTCTGAATATTTATTGCCTGATTTTGAAGAAATTAGAATTGGAATAATTGCAGCTAAAGTTAATTATTATAAAGGTGATAATACTTTTGAGCTTGTCTGGATTCCTACATTTGTGTCTACCGAAGCGTATTCTTCTTCAAGTATTTGGAATGTATCGTCGGCACTTCCTTCTAATGCATCAATGGATTATTCTGAAAAAAATATTGATTCTTCTTTTAAAAATAGTGAACTATTTTTAAAATATTCTCGTCTCTCTTCCTTTATTGATTTTGAATTAATGGCAGGCTATACATGGGATGATGATCCTACGTTGCATAAAAGTGTAAGTATGGCCACAGGGTCTCCTGTCATTACCATCACTCCGAAACATCATCGTCTTGGATTAGTTGGTGGTAGTTTTGGTAAAGATATTGCGGGGCTATTTGTTGTTAGGTCTGAAGCAGCTTTTTATAATAAAAAATATTTTTTACTGGATGATTTTGTCAATGGTGGAAACACAATCCAAAAAGATTATCTTCATTATTTGATTGGAGTTGATGCAACACCGTTTTGGAACATTACAACTAGTATTCAATTTATTCAGAGAGTGATTTTAAGTTATGATGATAATATTTCTGATGAGAAAGTCGAAAATACAATGACTATACTATTAAAGAAATTATTTCTTAATGATACTCTCTCTCTTGAACTATTTACTTATTATGGAGTTACAGATACAGATGCTCTTTTAAAGCCCAAAGTGGCATATAAAGTTAGTGATGAGTTGGAGATTTCAGCTGGTGCTTATGTTTTTATTGGTGATGACGATGGAGCATTTGGACAATACAAAGATAATACCATGTTTTTTTCTCGGGTTAAGCTTAATTTTTAAAGTTAGTTCCCGTCAACATCATTATAAGGACTTGCTTGGTTAATACTTTGCAAGGTCTTATTCTTTTTGTTAAACTTTCTTTATATGCCTCAAAAAATTCTTAAAAAACATTTTAACTTTAACCAATTTCGAGGTGATCAAGAACTAATTATTCAAACGGTTGTTGATGGTGGAAATGCTCTGGTTTTAATGCCTACTGGTGGTGGAAAGTCTCTTTGCTATCAAATCCCATCCATTGTACGCAAAGGGACTGGAATTATAATATCGCCTTTGATTGCTCTCATGAAAGATCAGGTTGATGCTTTAAATAAAAAAGGAATTAATGCTGCTGTTTTAAATTCATCTATCAGTCTAGTAAAACAAAGAGAAATTCAAAATGAACTACTTCATGGTGAATTGGAAATGCTGTACGTATCACCAGAAAGGTTAATGACTCCTTACTTTTTAAATCTTTTAGGAAAAATAGACATTTCTCTGTTTGCAATTGATGAGGCCCACTGTGTTTCTCAATGGGGACATGATTTTAGATCTGAATATATGGAGCTTGGTATTTTGGCGGAGAAATTTCCCAAGATACCCAAAATAGCCTTAACTGCAACTGCAGGAAGTGCAACTAGAAAAGAGATTATAAAGTGCTTAAAGCTTGAAGAAGCTAAGCTCTTTGTCGCAAGTTTTGATCGTCCTAATATTCATTATACCATTTCAAAAAAAACAACTAAAGATAATGATTATATTCGTCTACAAAGTTTTATTGAAGAAAATTACCACGCACAATCAGGAATTGTTTATTGTCTTTCAAGAAAAAAAACGCAAGAGGTGGCGAGCTTTTTAAAAAGCGTTGGAGTAAAGGCCTATGCATATCATGCAGGTATGAAATCTGATATTCGGCAAAAGGTCCAAGAAAGATTTTTAAATAAACCAGGGGTCGTGATCGTCGCAACTATTGCTTTTGGTATGGGCATTGATAAGTCTGATGTGCGCTTTGTTGTTCATATGGATATGCCAAAATGTTTAGAGTCATATTATCAAGAGACTGGCCGTGCGGGAAGAGATGGACTCCCTGCCAAAGCATGGATGCTTTATGGCCTAAGGGACTTAATGCTTCTTAAACGCATGATGAATCAGGGGAGAATCTCTGCTGCAAGAAAGAGAGTTAATGAAGAAAAATTAGATGCCATATTAGGAATATGTGAAACTACAATTTGTCGAAGAGAGGTGCTTTTAAATTATTTTAATGATCACTACGAAGGTCCATGTGAAAATTGTGATACTTGTCAGTCTCCAGTAGAAAATAGAGTAAATGCAACCGAGCTGGCAATTATGGCCCTTAGATGTGTACACGAAACAAAACAAAAATACAGTATTCATTATATGATTGAGATCTTAATGGGACTCGTTACAGTTGCTGCGAGAAAAAATAATCATTTGTCATTGAAAAGTTTTAATGCTGGAGTAAAGGTTGGTGAATCTAAATTATACTCCATATACAGACAGTTAATTGCTTTAGGTCTTTTAAAATCTGAGATGGATGGAACTTCTAAGATTGAACTTACTTCAAAGGCACTTGAGATATTAAATGGGAATAAAGAAGTCTGGTTGCGAAACGATATTAAAAATAGCACTGCTTTTAAGAAAATTGTAAAAAAATCTGTTATAAAGAGGAAGCGAATTACGCAAAGTGCTGTTAGTTACAAAATGTTTGATGGTCTTGATAAAACTCTTTTTGAAAATCTTAAAATCTTTAGATCTAATCTGGCTAAAAAGAAAAGGACCAGAGCATATAAAGTTTTTCCAGATAAAACTCTTTTTGAAATGGCCGAACAACGTCCTACAAAGTTAAGTGAGTTAGAACAGATGTATGGAGTGGGGCCTAAAAAATTAAAGAGATTTGGGAAGGTTTTTTTAGATGCTATTTCCGAGTTTAGTGAAAAGTAACATTCTATTATTGGCCGGCATTTCGTAATCTTTGGTAAAGCTAAAACCATTTTTAATCATGACCTTTTTTATATCTTCAAAAGATCTTATGCCCATCTTTGAATCTTGTGCTTTTAATTTTTGATCAAATGTCTTATTGCTTTCAGAGGTAAATTCACCATTATAATTAAAAGGTCCATATATTATAACCTGGGCCCCCTCTCTTAAATGATTGCCCCATAGCTTGATTAGTGTTTTTCCTATTTTCCAATGCATAATATGGAAGGTATTGGCCGTAAATGAGAGATCGAAACGTTGCTTTGGGAAAGGGTCTTTGCCAACTTCAAATTCAACGGGCCCATGGATATTTTTAATTGTTGATTTTCTAAGTAGATCTGTAATGGCATTATGTTTTTGTAAAATATCTGAGGTAATCCAAGCTAAATGTTTAAAGTGTGGGGCAAAATATATGGAGTGTTGGCCACTTCCAGTACCTACTTCAAGGAGGCGTTGATTATCTGAAGTTATAATCTCTTTAAGTATTTTTAATATGGGATCTCTATTTCTCTCATACGAATGGGTGTTTGTTTTTTCCATTAGGCGAGCTCAACTTTAAATTTTCGACCTTTGATTTTTCCACTATTTAATTTGTTTGCTGCAATATCTGCAAACTCAGTGGAAATTGCAACATAGCTGTAAAGACCATAGATATGAATGTCTCCAATGTCACTACTGTTTAATCCAATGTCTCCAGTCAGTGCACCAAGAATATCACCTGGCCTTATTTTATCTTTTTTTCCTCCGCCAATATAAACGGTTGTCATTGGAGGAATCATATCAAAAGTTAGATCTTGGTTGAGTAGTTTTATATCTTTATAATTCATTGGCCGTTTAAACTGTTGTTCTATATCTAAAAGATAGCCTCGCTCCTGAGGGGTGAAAAAATTAAGGGCAAGTCCATCATTTCCGGCCCGACCTGTTCTACCAATTCTATGAATATAGATGTCAGGATCATGGGCTATGTCATAATTAATTACTGCCTCAAGATTTCTAATATCGAGCCCTCTGGCAGCAACATCCGTAGCGACTAAAATTGTACAGCTCTTGTTTGAAAATTTATTCAAAGTTAATGTCCTATCAATTTGTTCTAAATCTCCATGGATTTCTAAAGCTGAAATGCCTAATTTTTGAAGGGAGCTTGCTACATTACTACAAATTAATTTGGTTTTACAAAATATAATGCATGATTTTGGTTTGTAATTTGCAAGTAAAATTGGAAGGTTTTTTAATTTTTCTTTGTGATTATCAACTTCAAATGAATATTGTAAAATTTTATTTGTCTCTGGATCATGGTCAATTTTTATTTGCTTAGCATCTTTTTGTAGGTCCTTGGAGAGTTTTTTTATGTCACTTGGAAAGGTGGCAGAAAAAAGAAGAGTTTGTCTATCCTTGGGGATAAACGATACAATATTTATAATATCTTCGTTAAACCCCATTTCAAGCATTCTATCGGCCTCATCAAGGACAAGGGTTTTTATATTTTTAAGTGATAATGCTTTCAGTTTTATAAGTTTTTGGATTCGCCCTGGTGTTCCCACTACAATATGGGCACCATGATTAAGTGAACGTTGCTGATAATATTCAGAAGTTCCACCACATATTGCAAGTATTTTTATATTGGAGATAAAGCGGGCAAGTCGTCTTAATTCATCGGAGACTTGCTCTGCAAGTTCACGTGTTGGACATATTATAAGCGCCTGCGGCCAGAAGTTTTTTTGATCAAGCTTTGAAAGTATTCCAAGTCCAAAAGCAGCAGTTTTTCCACTGCCAGTTTTTGCTTGAGCAATGATATCCTTGTTTTCAAGTATTAGAGGTAAGGCAGCCTGTTGAATCGGAGTCATCTGCTTAAAACCAAGCGTTTCTAAATTATTTAAAATTTCAGGAGACAACGACAGCTGTCTAAAATCATTGTCATCCATTTAACTACTCTATGCCTTTATCTCATTTGTCTTACAGAGAACGTATCTTTTTTATCACCACCAATAGAAACTCTTATATGGTTATTGCTTATGAAGGCATCGTTAGTAGCGTTACAAATAACAACATACTTATCGTTTTTGATATTTTCTTCCACTACTTTAAAGAGTACTGTCATGTCATTGTTTCTAAGTCCTTGGCTTATAAAACGACAGCTGTATGTATTATCATAATTGGTTTTATAAGTGATTATACTAATACTGAACTTATTATTATTTACATGTAATCCTACTGATTTTATCTTTGCTGATTGTTGTCCAATATTGGGAGCTGTGATTGTTAGTGTTGCAGCAGAGATTGAAAGTGAGAAAAGTGTTAAGCTAAAAGTTAGTAATAAAATGTTTTTCATATGGACTCCTTGAAGGTTAAATTTTTTATAGTGATGCAATAAGTATAATTGTGGCATCATCACCATTGTAAACTAATTCATATGCATTTGAGATTAATCTGGCAATTGCAAAAGAGGATTTGCTTTCATATTCAGGCATCGATTTTTTTATTGCAGATATTGCACTTATTAGGATCTCAGACTCTTGGGCCCTTGATGTTACG
>DAOVTR010000065.1 GCA_030633015.1 Bdellovibrionales bacterium | reverse complement strand
TCTCTAGATTCTACTTCTAGTTTAAGTCAAACTGGTGAAACCATTGCCAATAGCCTTTCAATTTCAAAAAACTTTGACTGGGGAGGAGGGCTTAGTTTCTCATCTGGTTTGAATAAAATAAGTAGTGATGCTACTAGTTTGGCAGCATCTGATACATTTGAATTTAATCAACAGATCTCTTACCAGCAAAGTTTAGGAAAAAATGTTTTTGGCAGAATTAATAAATTGGATAATTATTTAGCAGTTAAAAACTATGAATTTTCAAAAGAAAGTGTTGAACAAAACATGCAGGTTTTATTACAAAAGTTTTATTCGACTTTAATTTCTACTAGATTAAATAAAACTTTAATTAGCCTGCAACAAAAGGCACTTAATCGTGCAAATGAAAGATATAAGCTTGTTCAAAAGAGGGTTAAAGATGGCCTAAAAGAAAATGTTGATTTATTGCAGGCCCAAACATCATATCTCGCTTCAATTGAAAACTTTAAGATCGCTAGAATTAATTTTAATACATCGCTTTCTGATATTTCAGATCTATTACAAAGAACAATCGGAATAGAGGAGATACTTGAACTTTCCATAAAAGGTAATAAATTTGCAAAAGTCCCTCAGGGAAAATGGGCCGAAAATAAAGATAATAAGACAAGTATTAAGCAAGTTGAGATTTATAAAGGAAATTTAAAAAAGGCCAGACATGAACTGCTTCCAGAAATATCTCTAGTAACAAGTTATAAAACTAATGATTACAACGATCAGATGGGAGAGTCAGTCGGCAATGGACTTATATATGGAGATAATACGGCGTTAACAGTAGGCATAAATTTATCATGGCCCATTGGGTATGTTCCACAAAAAATAGATGTTAGAAAAAAGAGAATGGATCTTTTAACAGCAGAGGTTGAGTTAAGTCAAAAAAAGAAAAGTTTTGAAGAAAACGTAAAGCTGTTAGTAGAAAAAATAAATCTGTATGATCGCAATATTAAGTCAGCCAAGCAGAGAATGAGTTTGGTATATAAAACGTTGGATGAATATAATAAACTTTATAATTTGGGACGAGCTGATTTGGATCAAGTAATTGCCGTAGAAGAAAATCTTATAAATACAGAAAAATCTTTAACTCAATATATGGTGGCCCGAGAAAATCTTTCAATTGCTCTTTCTGTTTTGTATGGAAATTTAAAGGAACTTTTATTAAAATAGGATAATCATGTGGGAACAGTAATTGAGTTTTTTCTTAAAAGGCCTTTAATTGTCAATTTAATTTCAATAATGATTATAATTGTTGGAAGTTTTTCTGTTTGGAATTTACAAAAAGAGATTTTTCCGCAGGTTGAATTTGAAGTTATTCTTATAAATACAATTTATCCTGGAGCATCAGCTGAAGATGTTGAGCAGATGGTTACGGTAAGTATTGAAAGGTCTTTAAAGAGCGTTGAAGGAATAAAAGATTTGCACGGAATTTCTTCTGAAGGAAAATCTATTGTTTATATTGAAGTTGATCCTGATTATGAAGTGCAAAATGTTTTTGATGATGCACAAAAGGCAATAGATGCAATTGTTGATTTTCCAAATGATGTTGAAGATCCATATATTTTTAATATAACCAATAAGCAAAGAGGGGTTATTAGTATTGCTCTTACAGGCGGAACTTATAATCAATTGGCTGATTCGGCCAAGAATTTAAGAGACGTGTTGGAGGAGAATAAAAAGGTCGCAAAAGTTACTCTAGGTGGCTACCAAGTTGATGAAATTAGAGTGGAGGTTAATCCTAAAAAATTAAATTCTTATGAGTTAACATTTGCAGAAGTTCAAAAGGCCCTTAAAGATCGTAATTTAAATCTTGCTGCAGGACAGATTGAATCAGGTAATGGAGATATTCTTATTCGGACTGTTTCAGAATTTGAGGGAATAGATGATGTAAAAAGTGTGGTTGTTAGGTCTAATACAACAGGCGTAATGGTCAGAATAAAAGATATTGCAAATGTTAAAAGGGTTCCAACTAAAAATTCAATAATTCAGAGATCTCAAGGAAAAGAGGCAATTTTTTTAGGTATATTTACAAAGGAAACTGCTGACGTGTTAGAGTCAGTAGAAGAGGTGCGAACAGCTACTGATGATTTTTTTAAAACTAATCCATATAAAGACGTAAAGTTTGAATATACAGATGATATGTCTTTTTATGTAAAACGAAGATTAAATATTTTAAAAAACAGTGGACTTCTTGGGCTACTTCTAGTTTTTACAAGCTTACTTCTTTTTTTAAATTTTCAAACATCCGTTGTAACTTCTTTAGGAGCTCCCATCGCTTTTATGGCAGCATTTATTTTTATGAGTTACTACGATATTTCTTTAAATATGATCTCCATGTTTTCTCTAATATTAGTTTTGGGTATGTTGGTTGATGATGCAATTATTGTAGCAGAACAGTTTTATCAAAAGATTGAGAAAGGGATGGAGCCGTATCGTGCAGCAAAAGAAGCTTCGCTTGAAACAATAAAACCGGTAACAGCAACAATTGCTACAACTATTATTGCTTTTGGTGCCCTGTTTTTTATGGGCGGGATCATGGGTAAATTTATTTGGCCAGTACCGGCAGTAGTAATTATTTGTCTGTTAGCATCACTATTTGAATGTTTTTTTATTCTTCCTTCTCACCTTGCTGAGTTTGTTAAATCAGGTGGTCAAAACAGAAAATTTAGTTTGTTAAAATTAATTAATAAAAAACGTCCTGATGGTCTTCGATGGTACGACGGATGGATTAAATTTTACGGCAAGTCATTAAAGTTTTTCTTAAAACATCCATTTAAAGTTTGGTTAACTTTTCTTTTGTTTTTTGTTTTTAGTATTTATATTGCAACTACTATGCGCATAGAACTTTTTCCTGGCGATGATGTTAGAATTGTTTATCTTCAATTAAAGGGTGAAAATGGAATACCTTTATCGGTTACAGATCAAGCAACGAAAAAGGTCGAAAAAATTGTTTTAAATTATTTAAAGAAAGAAGAGTACGAACAAGTCCGAGCAACAGTAGGTTCACTTGTTGGAATGCATGAGCAGAAAATAGGATCTCATTATGCATCACTTATTATGTATTTGACTCCTCCAGATGATAGGGAAAGATCAACAGATCAGATTCTTTCTGATTTATCATCAATGGTAAAGAAAGAAGTTCCTAATTTTACCGTAACTCTAAAACGTATTCAAGGAGGTCCGCCGAAGGGAAATCCTTTAGAAGTTGAACTTGTGGGCAAACATTTAGATAGTCTTAAGGTTGCAGCAGCAGAGATTTTAAAAGTTGTAAGCGTTGAACCTGGAGTAACAAGTTCTGAGATTGATTTTGAAGATGGAAAACAGCAAATTGTTATTGATATATTAGAGGGGGAAGCAAAACGGCTGGGGCTTTCAACAAGTACTATTGCGCTCGAGTTGAGAAGAATTTTAAGTGGAGATGAAATTACTAAAATTAGAGAAGTAGATGAAGATATTAAAATTAGGATGTATCTAGATAGTGAATCAATTAAAAATGAAAATATATTTTCTGAGATATACATACTTAATGATCAAAGAAGAAGAATACCTCTTTCTAAAGTAATTAAAATTGAAAAAAAACCAGGAGCTTTTGTTATAAGAAGGCTCAATCATAAAAGAATTATTTCAGTTATTGGAACAATAGATAAAGAGAAAACTACACCACTTAAAATTTCAAATTTACTTCGTCCTAAAGTAAAAAAGATAATCAATGGATATCCTGATGTGACATTTAAGTTTGGAGGTGAAAGAGGTGATCTAGTCGATTCAATGAGTGGACTTTTAAAATCGGCGATAATTGCTCTGTTTTGTATCTTTTTAGTTTTAGTTTTGATGTTTAATAGTTTGGCCCAGCCAATTGTTGTAATGATGGCGATTCCCCTCGGAATGATGGGAGTAATATGGATTTTTAAGTTGAGATCAATTCCTCTAGGTTTTATGGCATTAATGGGGGTTGTGGCCCTAATTGGGGTTGTGGTCAATGATTCAATCGTAATGGTCTCTTTTATTAATAAAAAAAGAGATGAATTAGGAAGTGTTGTTGAAGCAATTTATCAAGCTTCGGTCGCAAGATTTAGACCCATAATTTTAACAACTCTAACAACTGTTGCTGGATTAATGCCTCTTGCTGAAACAAAAAGTGATCCTTTTATAAGACCTATGGCATTGAGCTTTGCGTGGGGATTATTGATTGCCACGGTAGTAACTCTTGTATTTATTCCTTGTAATTATCTTTTATATGTTAAGGCATCTGTTTATTTTAGAAAAAAAATAAAATTATTTAAAAGCAGAAATCGGGGCCAGAATTCTTCCACAACTAGGGCATAGTTCAATTAGTAACATTTTTTCAATATTTGATTGCATAGATCTTTCCACATTAAAGTGACAACGTTTACAAACATCATCCTCAACAAATGTTACGGGAGCTTTAAATTTAAACTGGTTTTCCACACCTTTAAATATATCTAGCACATCTTTAGGTAGAGATTGGCAAAATCCATTGTATCTAATTTCATAGTTTTTTATTTCATTTTCGTTGTTTTTTGTGAAATCATTAACTTCCGTTGTGATCTCTAAAATTGAATTGTCTATATTTTTAAAATATTGTTTTAAACTTAAAAGTTCTTCGTCTAAAGTTTCAATTTTATCTAAAATATTTAATATATCATCTTCGAGTGTTGATGTTTCGGGAGTTAGAGTTTCAATCTCTTTTGATGCAGCTTTCGCTTGTTGTTCTGTTTTGGCATTATTAAGGTTAATATTGGATTTCTTTATTTGGGTTTCAATTGTAAAAAGTTGTTTTTCTTTTTTACCCATTATTTCTTTTAACGATTCAAGCTTTGCCAATAACTCATTTTGCAGTGTTATGCTTTCATTTTTATTTTCAACAATACTTTCAATCCGAATCTGTTCATCTTTAATTAATTCTTGTGCTTCATGTATTTTATCGCTGATATTTTGAATAGTAATTAAATCTTTGAAGGTTTCAATATTCATTTTATTTTCTTTATTGCATCTGTAATTGGTAAAAGTTTATCATATTTTATTCCTAAACGTAGGTATGAGTCGTGGGAAAATGTATCAACTAATTGGGTATATACAACAGTGGCCATAACATTTTTAATTGGCAGCTTGGGATTAATAGCATTTAAAATAATTTTCTGCCCCACGGATATAATATTATTTTTATCGTAATTAAATTTTAATGCAATTCCTGAATCAGAAACATCTAAAATTGTACTATCGTGAAGTATTGACTGTTTGTTTTCTATTTTAAATTGAATGAGAGATTTTTTGTCTTCAAAAGGAAATCTTTCCCCTTGTCTAATATTAAAAAGAGTTACTTCTTTAGGTATTTTAAGAGTAATAAAATTAGATTTTGTAATAGTATCAATTCTTGTTTTAAATTGAATGGAATTTTTATGGTTGGAACACTCAATAATATTTTGATCATTAAAGTTAAAAGCTTTCTTATCAAGAGGCCTCATTGAAAAATTAATTGCATTAATGTTTACATTTTTAATTATTCCAGAGGTAGAAATGGTTTCATTACCAATAAGCTGCTTTAGGTTCAAAGGTTGTTTGTTAAGAAAAATTTTCTCAATAACATCTGTTATTAACTTTTTATCTATTAATTTTGTTCCCATAAGTAACGCAATATTACAAAGTAGTTGTTTATTCTTCTATTTCCTATAAAAATATTATATTAGCTTAAGCTAATGAGGCAATTAGTTTCTTTTGGACACGGCGCAAAACATGAGCGGTAGTAGTATTGGTAAAATTTTTAAATGTACGACTTTTGGAGAATCTCATGGGAATTCAGTTGGTGTTGTTATTGATGGTATGCCCTCAAATATTCCAATAAAACTAATAGATCTGCAAAATGTAGTTGATAAGAGGGCCCCAGGAAAACTTGCAGGAACAACCGATAGAGTTGAAAGTGATCAGGTAGAAATATTATCAGGTCTTTTTGAAGGAAAGACTTTGGGAACTCCAATATGTGTAATGGTAAAAAACTTAAATCAAAAATCAGATGATTATGATTGGGCATTAAATGAATTTCGAGTCGGCCATGCAGATAAGACTACACTCGCAAAATATGGAATACGAGATCATAGAGGAGGAGGTAGAAGCAGTGGAAGGGAGACTGTTTCAAGGGTTATTGCAGGTTTTTTTGCCTCTTTAATCATTCCAAAAATATCAGTAAAGGCATTTGCTCAGAGCATTGGTCAGTTTAAATTTGAAAATAATAATTTTAATTATATGAATTCACAAATAAGCAAATACGGATTGTTAAGCTTTGATATGGATAAAAAAATTGAACAATATTTAGTTCAGCTAAAAAAAAATGGAGACTCTGTTGGGGGGGCGATCGTTATTAAGATTAATAATTGTCCAGCGGGATTAGGGGAGCCTGTTTTTGATAAGTTGAAAGCTTCCTTTGCTCATGGGTTAATGTCAATTGGTGGATGCACTTCATTTTCATATGGTCGAGGAGAAGATTTTGCTAATCTAAAAGGTAGTGAAGCAGTTTTAGATTTAGATAATTTTGGCGGAATTGAGGGGGGCATTTCTAACGGCGAAACGATTACACTTAAGGTTACTTTTAAGCCAACCAGCACGATAGGTAAAAAAGCAAAAGAGGGTAGACATGACCCGTGTATTATTCCAAGGGTTATTCCTGTTGTTGAGGCAATGGTTAAAATTATTTTAGCTGATAATTTTTTACAAAATAAAGTATATGGAAACTAAAATATCTTTTACAACTATTTCAGATCTTATAGAGAATATAAATTCTATAAAAAGTGATTTACTACTGCTGATCGTAGATAAAAATGTTTATTCCTTATATAAGCAATTAATTTTTAACCGAGATGAGCTTGTAACTAGAGAGTCTAAAAAAATCATCCTGAAAGTTGTAGATGATGGTGAGAAATTAAAAGATTTAAGCTATTTTAATGAGATTGTAGAAGATTTTTTATCAAAAAATATTCATAGAAATTCACATATTGTGGCAATAGGAGGAGGGGTTACCAGCGATTTCGCAGGGTTTATTGCATCAACTCTTCTTAGAGGAGTTGCATGGAGTGTTGTGCCTACTACTTTACTTTCAATGGTTGATGCGAGCATTGGTGGAAAGGTTGCAATTAATTCAAAACATGGAAAAAATCTGATTGGAAATTTTCATTTACCGCAAAATGTTTTTATTGGATCTGATTTTTTAAAAACGTTACCTGAAATTGAAATGCATAATGGTTATGGTGAAATAATTAAATATAGTTTTTTAAGTAAGTTTATTTATGATTCAATTTTAGTCAAGGGTTCCAAGCTTGATAGTATTATTAATATGTGTGCAAACTACAAACATGATATTACTGAAAAAGATTTTAGTGAGTCAGGTGTAAGAAAAATTTTAAACTATGGTCACACTTTTGGGCATGCTTTAGAAAAAGTTTATAATATTTCTCATGGGATTGCCGTTATTTGGGGGATTTGGTTAATAAATAGTGTTTTTGATTATAATAATATGAATGAAATATTATTAAAATTGTTGGACCATTATAAAATTAGTTTGAAAAATCCTGTTCAAAAAAATGATTTTGATCAAATTATCAAATATATTTTAAAAGATAAAAAATCTACGAGTAATAAAAATATTGAGGTGGTTTTGTGTGATAAAATCGGTGAGCCACAGGTGATCAGTATTACTCACAAAGAGTTAAGATTAAAATTAGAAGCATTAGAGATATAATGGATGCCAT
>DAOVTR010000099.1 GCA_030633015.1 Bdellovibrionales bacterium | reverse complement strand
CGCCATACGGCCAGAAATGACTCCTACTTTGGCCAGAATGGTTTCTCAAGTACACAAAGAAATATTAAAACCTATTAGATGGTATTCAACGCCAAATTTAATGAGATATGAAAAACCACAAAAAGGAAGACTAAGGGAACACTGGCAATTTAATTGTGATATTTTTGGTGCACCATCACCTTTTGGCGAAGTTGAAATACTTCAAATAGCCATTGATTTTCTTAAAAGTTTTAAAGCTAATTCAGATCATTTTCAAATATTGCTAAATGATCGAGAAGTCGTTGATTTTGTTTTTCTTGAGTTAATGAAGCTAAACAATGAAGATACTTACAAATTATATAAAATTGTCGACAAGGCAACAAAGGTAACTAAAGAAGCCTTAACTGAAATGGTTGAAAAGCTAAGCTTACCAAAAGAGACAACTCAAATACTTTATAAATATCTTGAAATTAAAAACTTTGATGACTTAACTGATTTTTTAACAATTTATAAAAATGATCACTTACTTAATAAAGCTAATACTTTAATAAATCTTTTAGAAGCTCTTGATTTAAAAAAATACATCAGTTTTTCTCCAAATATTGTCAGGGGACTTGATTATTATACAGGGATAGTTTTTGAGATTTTTGACAAGAATCCTCAAAACCGAAGAGCAATTGCTGGTGGTGGAGCATACAATAATCTTTTAAGCCTTTTTAATGAACAACCACTTTCTGGTGTTGGGATAGGTCTAGGAGATGTTACACTCACCGATTTTTTAAAAGTTAATAATTTGCTACCTGATTTTTCCAAAAACAATATTGATCTTTTAATTACTTTTCAAGACGACAATGCTTTTTTGCCGGTACAAAATATTGCAAAAAAAATCAGACAACACGGTGTTGCAACCATTTTACATCCTAAAAATATAAAAATTAATAAAGCTCTTTCCCTTTCAGAAAAAATGAATACTAGTTTTATTGCATTTCTTGGATCGCAGGAGCTAGACAATGACTCAATTCAAATTAAGAACTTAAGCTCTAAAGAACAAAAAACATTTTTAATAAAAACTGAAATCGATAAAATAGTTGAGTTTATAAAATAATTGGAAAAACTATGATTGAAAAAAAAGAACTTCCCAAAATTTTTAATCCTCAAAAAGTGGAAAATATCCTTTATAAAAAATGGGAAAATGGAAAATATTTTAAACCTCGACCTGGCAAAACAAAAAAATCATTTAGCATCGTTATGCCACTTCCAAATGTTACTGGAAGACTACATCTTGGACATGCTCTAGATGCAACGACTCAAGATACCCTAACCAGATACAAGAGAATGAAAGGCTATGAGGCTGTTTGGCTTCCTGCCACCGACCATGCTGGAATTGCAACTCAATCTGTAGTAGAAAAAATTATTTATGAAAAAGAGGGCAAAACAAAACATGACTTTACGAAAGAAGAATTCATAAAAAAAATATGGGAATGGAAAAAGGAATATGGCGGAATAATTGAACATCAACAAAGAACACTCGGAGCTGGGCCAGATTGGGATTATGCCATGTTTACTTTAGACCCCGAAGCAAATGAAGCGGTCAACAAGGCATTTGTAAAGCTGTACAATGATGGATTAATTTATCAAGCAGACTATATTATTAATTGGGATCCACAACTACAATCAGCAATTTCTGATGCAGAAGTTGACCATAAAGAAATAAAAGGAACATTTTATCATATATTATATCAAATTGAAGGGAGTGATAAAACATTAGAAATAGCCACAACAAGACCTGAAACAATGCTTGGAGATACAGCTGTTGCCGTGAATCCAAACGACAATCGATTCAATCACCTCATTGGAAAAAATGCAATCATTCCAATTTGTAACCGTACCATCCCAATTATAGGGGATGAATATGTAGACATGAAGCTTGGAACAGGATGCCTAAAAGTAACACCCGGCCATGATTTTAACGATTTTGAAATTGGCAGAAGACACAACCTTCAAAATATAAATATTTTAAACAAGAATGGAACACTTAATGAGCTTGGTCTTGAATATAAAAATTTAAGTTGCGAAGATGCCAGAGAAAAAATTGTAGAAAAACTTAAGACACTTAATATACTTCCCAAAATGAAAGACCATATCCATCAAGTAGGACACGGAGAAAGATCTGGAGCAATTATTGAGCCCATAGTTTCTAAACAATGGTTTGTAAATGTTCAAGAAATGGCCAAAGTTGCAGTAACAAAAGTTGAAGATAATTCAACTAAATTTTATCCTAAAAGTTGGGAAAATACATATTATGCTTGGCTTAAAAAACCTAAAAATTGGTGTATTTCTAGACAGCTATGGTGGGGACACCCTATTCCTGTTTTTTATTGCAATGATTGCAATAATCAATGGGCCTCAGAAGTAATTCCTACCGAATGTATTAAATGCAGTAGCAAAAAAATATCTCAAGATCCAGATGTTTTAGACACTTGGTTTAGTTCTGGATTGTGGCCCATGACCATCCTGGGGTGGCCCAACGAGCAAAGAATGAAAGAGAGAAAGTTTGATACTTTTTTTCCAACAACAACACTCGTTACAGGCTTTGATATTATTTTCTTTTGGGTTGCGCGAATGATGATGATGAGTCTTAAAATCGTAGAGAAAATTCCATTTGATAGCGTTTACATACATGCGATTGTTAGAGATAAATATGGTAGAAAAATGAGCAAATCACTAAATAATGGAATCGATCCCATTGATGTAGTAAATGAATATGGTGCAGACGCCTTGAGATTTACTTTAACTTCAAGTTCGGGATATAACAGAACAATTAATCTAGACCCTGCTAGAATTGAAGGATATCGGAATTTTATTAATAAACTATGGAATGCATTTCGATTTGTTAATCCATTTCTTACTTTTGCAAAAGATGAATTACCTCCAAATGAACAACTTACTCACCATGACAGATGGATCCTTTCAGAGTTAAATGAAGTTGCAAAAAAAATGTCTGATCACCTCGATGAATTTAGATTTGATGAAGCCTCAAATGCAATCTATTCTTTTGTATATGACAAATTCTGTTCTTGGTATATAGAATTATCAAAAAAATTATTATATAGTGACAATGATCAAGATAAGATTAACCGAGCTACAATTTTAAAATTTGCATTTAAAAATATAATTGCCTTGCTTCACCCAATTACCCCTTATGTCACAGAAGAAATATGGTCGTACTTAAAAACAGAGAATGAAGATCTTTTAATCGTTCATGATTACCCTGAATATTCTGCGAATCTTGTTTTTGAGGTTGATCGAGAATTAATGAATAAATTTGTTGAAACCATTACTACCATCAGAAATCTCCGTGCAAGTGTTAATATCAAACCAAAAGATGAAATTAGTGTTTCAATTTATCTGAAGGATGAAAGTTTAATTAAATATTTTATAGAAAATACTAACTCATTTAGTGAACTTGCAAGAATTAATGAACTAAAGGTATTAAAGAGCTCGGAACCCAACCCCACCAATGCCATCATGCAAGCAACAACAACTGGAGAAATTTATCTTTTAATTACCCAAAATATTAACTTAAAAGATCAAATTATTAGACTTAAGAAAAGTTTAGAAAAAGTTAATGTTGAGTATTCTAAATATGATAAGAAACTATCAAACAGTAAGTTCATGACCAATGCTCCAGATGAAATTAAAATTGATGTTAAGACAAAGGCAGATGAACTCTACAATAAAAAGAAATCACTTGAAAAAAATATTTATGACTTTGAAAAAATAAATTAAAGACCTATTTTCTCATGAAGAAAATCCACAACTTGTGACATATCATCAACTCTTTTTGTCTCTTCAGCTGTTGTAATCCTAACGGGAGTATTTCCATCGAGTTTAACAATATTAGGTGTGTTTTGAAAATGCTCAATAAATGGATATACTCTTTTATGATTAATCAAAGCAAAAGATTCTTTATTTAAATAAGAAGCAAGGTTTGCGGCCCAAAAGATATCACTAACCACAACAACTGATTCTATTATTTTTTCTCTCATCTCTTTAAGTTCTTTATTAACCACGACTTCATATAAATTATTATCATTATCATCGTTCTGTCTTGAAATTATTTTAGATATAATTTCAGATTCTTTTGATTGTCGTAAATTAGAATAGAGAAAAAAAATAAATTTTTGTGAAACAAAGCTATCGATAAATGTCTCCCATCGCTCCCAACTTTGATCTGTTTCTGTAATAATTAAGATATAAGATACTTCCTCTTCAGGATATACTTCGAGTTCTTTTTCTTCAGGATTTTGCTCATCAACTATAACGTCTTCTTTTAAACTATGAACTATAGGAGTTTTTACATTACTACTCTCTTTCACTCCTACAATTTTAATTTGTAGATTATTCTTTTCAAGATATTCAAGGTAAAATTTATCCCATAAATCCTTAGATGGTGATTCAATTTTTTTATGTAGCCAAATAGAGTTTAATCCTGTCTTTCTCCCGATGCGTTCATGACAACGAAAAGTAAACCCCATAAAAGAAGATTTAAATGTGTTTTCAAAATCAAAATATTTATCAATATTAAAGACATCTAATAAATTATAACTAAAATGATGAATTCCTAGAAGACTCAGCTTTCCTTTAGGAAACCTATAAACGTTAACTTTAAATTGCAGTTGATCATATACATCAAGAGCATCTTCATCAATAATAATATTTATTTCAGATCCAGGGTAGTTTTCATCCAACAGGTGTAAAAAAGGAAACGTTAGCATCATTTTTTCAGGTTGAGCAGGAGCTTTAATCAAAAACTTATTCATTTAATTCCTATTTGGAAATCATTTTTATTTGAGATCTCTTAACAAATAAAACTGTAAAAAAAATTACTCCATACGAAAATGCAAATAAATTTACAATTGGTATAGACATTAAAAATAAAAAGATCCCTCCTGAAATGAGATATAACAAAAAATTACTTTTGATATCTTTCAGACAAGATGAAAAATTTAAATCATGTCTACTCCAAGAATAATCAACAAATTCAACTGCAAATAAAATTGCAGTTATTACAATGCTTAACGGGGCGAGAAGTGGAATGAAGCCAATAATTAAAGCTACAATAGTAACTAATACGATAAAGAAAACTTTCTTTAATTCATTGATCAAGGTTTTAAAAAGTGATTTAATCAATTTGCTCATTGATTGTTTAATAGAAGTCTGTTTTTTTTCAATTAAAATATTTTCTACTCTTTCACTTATTAAATCATTAAATGGCCCTGCAATTACAGTTACAAACAATACAAAAGTCCAATTGATAAGAAAAAAAAGCGATACTGATAAAATTCCCATAAAAATATAAGTCAATATATTTCCAAATGATTCGAATGAGATTTTCTGTTGAATCCACTGTTTTCCCCATTCCAAGACATCTGTAAAGAACCAATTACCTAAATAATAATATAATAAAAGTCCTATTAACACTGGTACTAAACTGAGAAGGACAATAAACTTATCTTTTTTATATATACCGATTGAATCTCTAGCACTTGAAATTAAAAGCATAATCCAAAGTTCTCTTATTTTATATTAACGATTTCATATATTTTTTCGAAAGTTTTTTCCTCTTTAATACCATACATTAGGTTTTTCTTCATTTGCTCATTGGATGTATAGTATTTTTTTATCTGATCAACTTCTAAACCAGATGATAATGCAGTTTCGTTTAACTTTTTATCGAAGTCTTCTTCAGATGTTGTAACATCAAAGTCTTTTGACAGAACATCTAAAATCAGCCCCGAACGTACTTGAAATTCTGCTTTAGTAGTCAAATCTTCTTTCCATTTTTTAAAATAATCTTCTAGCATCTTATCGTCTAAGCCTTGTTGTTTTAAATTTTGCTCCATATCTTTCTTGATTGCTTCTTCTTGTTGTTGAACAAGACTTAATGGTATATCAAAATTATTTTCTTGAACCAGCTTCTCTAAAATATTCTGGTTTAATTTTTCCTTATTCTCTCTCTCTTTTTGATCATTCAATGTTTTAAGATTTTTTTCATTGAAATTTTCTACTGACTCATAACCAAATTCTTTTGCTAACTCATCTGTAAACGCTGGTATTTTTTTTTCTTTTATTTCAATTAATTCTACTTCAAAATTTACTTTTGCATTTTGTAATTCTTGGGCCTGATACTCTTTTGGAAATGTTACATTTACTGTTCTTTTTTCCCCTTGCTTCATTCCAAGCATCCCCTCTTCAAATCCAGGGAT
>DAOVTR010000038.1 GCA_030633015.1 Bdellovibrionales bacterium | reverse complement strand
ATCCTGTTCCACCAGAATTGTCATAACAACGCCAACCAGTATTGGCCGGATCATATCCCCAAATATTTTCATTACATCCAAAATAGAGTCCAGCCAGTGGATTATAGAAATAAATTGAATCCTGAATTGTATATATGTAGTTAGATGTACCACCTCTAAAATTCAGGTTAAATTCACTGTAGTAGTAGTTGGCCGGATCAGAATCATCAGGAAGAGGAACTACATTTCTCCAATACTGCTTTATCTCTTCGGGAGTTTTAAAAATATCTAATTTAAATGTGGTATCTGCTGCATTTTTAAACCAGTCATCAGTTGCTTCAAGTTCATTTCCAACATAGTCTTGTAGTCCAAATTTTGAAAAACAGAGCTGGATTGAGTGTTAAGCAGCGTTGTTGGAATAGGATCCTGTTCTTAAAAAGTGAGGAAAGTATTCATGTCTTCCCGTTGCAAGATCTTCATCAGATCGAGCAAGTGACGGATAATTATTTTCATTAAGATTTGAAGGTGTGCCAAATACTGGTTGATAAGGAACTCTTGTATCTCTTGCTTCTTCAGTATTGCAACCAAATTGAGTTTTATCTCCGGTGTAGTCTACTCGTTGGGCAATCTGCTTTATATCAAGGGGGGATTGCTGCTCATTCCAACCTCCCATTACAATAAACTCCTGCCTTGAACCAAGCCGTCCACTGTAAGTATTAGCACCAATTGTAATTGATCTATCTGTACAAAATCTTTTTCTAAGTTCAGGATCCTCTAGTTTTGCAGGAGGAAGATAAGCCTCATTAGAAAAAATCTTATCAGATAAATTAGAAAAAGTTGATAGTTCTAAATAGTCTACTTTTTCCCAAATGTTTTGTGGATTTCCATCTGGAGATTTATTTATCCAAAGATCATTATAGTATGCCCTACTATATGTTAGAGTCGCATGATTACTACCTAATTCATAATAGATGGTATCTTTAGGAGCAGCACCTATTTCAGTAGATACGTAAAATGTGCCAATACAATCATATGGGCCATTGCCATCACCAATACAATGGTTGTCAGTATTAGAGGCAGTTCCAATTTTTGCTCCCGATTCAAATCTATCAACTAGAAAACTTTTTCCAATATCAAAGTAGTAGTCCTCTTCAGCTGGATCCCAATAGGCACCAACTCCATTATAAAGGCATCGATAGTTGTTGGAGATATCATAATTTTTATCTGATGGAGCATTAAAATATGATCCTCTTGCTCCTCTTTTTTCATAGCCGGTAGTAACACTGTAATCCATCTCTCCGTTATCAGATAGGTCATCAAAAACATGTCCCCCATGAAACAGAGCTGTATTTATTCTGGTACATTGATGTTTGTTAAACATATATCGGTGTACAAATGACATATTAGGTGGAGGAATAATAACTTCTAAAATAGCATTTGCTTCATTAATTTCATTGTCGATTGGATTAATGGATGCAAAAACTAAATCAATTCCATCAATTCTAAGTTTTACTTGGTAGTAATATTTTTTAGAACCAAAAGGAATATCCTCATCAATAAAATGATAGAGATAAACATCTTCTGTTACTGCAATAGATCCAATTTCAGAAGCTCCAGTCATATCATCATTTAAAGATCGATAAATAATATACTCAATAGTTGATCCATTATTTGCAAGTGAGTTGGCATAGGTTCCAAGTCCAGAAAATTTAAAATCAAACCAACTAAAAAAGACATATCCTTCTGTTGGGGGGGCAGTAGGATCCTCTTCCATAAACCACCACTCGAGCCTATCTTGATCGGAGGCAAGACCACTTTGCAAAGTATTTAAAGAAGCTTTAGTTGAAGAACTTATTTTTTCACGTATTTTACTGCCACTATCAAGGCCGTTGGTTTTTACTCCCAAGGCCATAATATGATCCCACCCTTCGTGTACTACATCTGGCTTTTCTGTTCGACAACTTCTTAGAACAACTGGACGAACAAAATAAGGTGGAGCAGCTCCAGCGCCATCTGGATCAAAATAGGTCTCCATTGCAAAAACGTAATTGGTATCAGGTTCGAGACCTGTAATGGTAAATGGATTAGATGATACTGGGCCTGCAAAAGCTGGAGTGGCCACAGATGGAGTCGCTAGTGGATCATAGTCAAATTCAATTCTAGTAAAAGTTGTTCCAACTCCCTTTCCAAGAACAACCAAGCCATTGGTATCAGCTTCAGCAAGATCGTAGTCAAGTTCAGTTTCACCTTCATCAATTTTATAAAACAGTCTAAATTGAGAGTAAGTACCATCATCAGGAATAGGATAGCTTACTTCAAAAGTACTTGAGGTAGAATTACAAGTTCCTGGATAAGGCCCCGCAAAAGTAGGAGCTTGATAGTAAAAGTTTTTACAAACAATCTGTCTATCAGCTAGAGGCATCTCTCTTCCGACTCCACCAGGTCCGTTAAAGTCACTCTCTTTTGGAGCGACAGTAAAACAGTATTCATTTGGATTACTTGCATTTTCACCAGCATCAACATTTAAAATAGTAATTGATTGAATGGAAGCAATGCTAATATTATCAGTAGGCTCAATGTATGGATCAGTTGCTTCAGGTGTATTTGTAAGTTGAGCAATCTCGTTACCGTCAGAGTCTGTTAAGTAAACCGCATAAAGATCATATACTCCATTTGTATCATTTGGAAGATCCCAACTAATTTCAAGTCGATCAAGTGATCCACCGGCAGTTTCAATATCAGTGATTCCATTAAATGGAGCAATAGGTGGAGTTGTTCTCTCTAATTGATATAGTGATTGTCCTGCAACTTCAGGAGATCCCGCAGCACCACAAGCATTTATTCCAACAACATAAAATCGATATTGAGTGTGCTTTGCAAGTCCCGTTAGAGTATATGAACTTGGATTAATTGGAGTAGAGTTTAAATCTATAATTGCAGTTGGGGTATCGTCATCAATATTAATAATTAGTGGATTTGTAGGATCAGCATTATCTAGAGCATAGTAGTAGTAAGTGTCACAACCTTCACAAGTTGTGTATCTTACGGTTGCACTATTATATCCATCTACATTTTGTGGAATATCAACAGAGGTAATTCCAGAGAAGTTGATGGTTTGAACTTGTGGAACATCGTAAGCTAAAATCTCAACATTTCTTTCAATATTTTTTTGTGAGGTTGCAGTAATTAAAGATGTTGCTGATCTCATTGCAAAATAATATGTTTCACCAGTAGTTAGCCCGCTAATACTTATGCTTGTATCGTTTGCATTTACTACCGTATTATTTGCAGTTGGATTTTCTTCATTAAGTTTTGTAAGTAGAGCTTCTTCAGAAGTTTCATAAAAGATTAGATATGTGTCAGGAGCATACTCATTAAGAGTTGCTAGAGCAGCATCATAAATTGCACTGTTTGCAAGAAAAGTTGTTGAGTCAATTTCACCTTGACTAAATTTTGTTAAGTTTTCAGTTTTAAGATCATTATAACGATCAATTTCTTCAACTAACTCAGGAGACTTTTCAGCAACTCGCCAGTTTAGAGTAACACCAGTATACAGATCACATCCGCTTAGTGGAGTTGTTGAAAATACTCCTTCGAACACCGGATAAAATTCATCTTTACTACAAATTCTAAAAAAGTTTGATCCACTTCTTGCTTCAAGGCTATCAGCTTTAGTAGCAGTTACGTTATAGGTTCCACAATCACCCCGACCATCGGTGGCCACAGAAACCATGTAGTTTCCTTCAGGATTAACACTTAGATTTGCATCAACAAAATTAGCAATAGGATCTTCTGATCCATCTCGAGTTATTTTGTAAGTGAAATTAACATGAGTACTTCCTTCTGGAGCTTCTTGCTCGTCAACCTCGCTTGCATCTAATAAAACAGCAGGAGGAAAATGTAGAGTGATCATTGAATCACTTGCGGCCTCACCTGATACAATTCCTTGAAATGAAAAAGTAGGATCAGCAATCAGAGATGAGTCATCAACTGAAACGTCATCTTTATCCTCTTTAATTGCTCCTACACATCCAAAAAATCCTAACAGTAGAGCAGCAGTTAAAGTTAGTTTTAAAATTGAAAGTTTCATTTAAGATTCCCATTTTTTGTTTTTTTGCAAATTGAGCAACTCATCTATTTTATCATCGGTATATAAAGATATATTTTTAGGGAAACAATCAGTTTTATCTTTTCAAAGGGTTATGAATATTTACTTGTTAAATTTAAAGGTGTTAGTGCTAAAAAAAAAAGTAAAAATAGGTGTTCTAACTTGTAATATTTATTACCAAAAAATCAAAAGTGCCATGAATTATTGGCGAGCAAATAAAAACAAATTAATAAAGTTTAGTAGGCAAATTTTTCTTCGAATTTTGATTAAAGACATACTTTAAAGAAAACATAAACTTTGAAAAAATTAAATCGACAAGTAGCTAGTAGTTAAATGGGAAAAAATATGGAATTTTTCAAAATAAAACTAATATTGTTGGTAGCTTTTTTGAGCTCGTGCTCCTTAATCGGAGAGAGATCTATTACAGCTGAATACAGTCTTTTTACCTCTGTTCCAGGAGCTAACATTTATAGGGCCGATGGAGAAGTGGTAGGGCAAACACCCCTCATGTTAAAATGGGCAGATATTAAGGATGTTGCAGACGGGCGTTTTGTATCCTTTATAGTTGAAAAGCCAGGATATTTTACAAGAGTTGTTTTCTTTGATGTCACAGATAGTGTTAATTTAAAAATTGATCTAGAAGTTGATCGTAAGTATAAAGAGAAACGACAAAAAATGGCCAAGAAGGAGATTATTCATCTTCAAGAAAAAAATGAGTATTTAAGGGAGCAGACAAAATATTTGAGCCATTCGATTGAAAGTTTTAAAAAGCAAGAGAGTCGATTTATTAAGAATATGGAGATTTTGCAAGCTCGCCTTAGATCATCAGAAATTCAACTGAGTGATGCAAAAAAACATGATGGACGTTTGCCATCAAGTATATTTAATGTAGCAAATAGTAAAATAGAACCTCCCAAAGAAAAACATACTGCCTTGGCTAGTAAGCATACGAGCAGTTACCAAAAAGAGGTTGAATATTTATTATTAGAAAAAAAATTAAATCAATGTAGTTTAGAAAAAAGCAAACAGGTTAGCTCACAAAAAAGATGTCCTGCTTCAAAAGTAAAATATTTTCCACCTCCAAGAACTAATATCATTATTAGGGAACTTCTTATGGCCCAATTTTTGATTATTAATAATGATTTTCAAAAGGCAAAAGAGCTTATTTTACTTTTAGAGGAAAAAAATCCCAATGTTGCGGCCTTATACACACTGCTTGCATATATTGAAAGTACAACAGGAAATATTAAAAAAGCGAAAAGGTATCTTCGAAAATCACTGTCTATTGATAGTAAAGATAAAATGGCCAAAAGAATGGTAAAAATGATTTCTTTAGTAGAAAAAGCGAGCGTTAAAAAGTGAAAAAAAGTCTGTATATAATAATTATTATTATGATGTGTCAGAATCTTTTTGCACAGTCCGCTTTAGATGTTGAATCTGAAAAAATGGTTTTTAATTTAGAGTCTCAACTTCAAACTAAAATAAAAAATGTTTTACAAGCAGTTATTGGTAGAGAAAATTTTCATGTCTCTGTTTCTGTAATGTTAGGAGATGGAGAAAATCTTATTGATAAAAATTTCGATAAAAGTCCATTTGATTATCTCCCTTTAAGAGCAAGAGATCAAATTGGCGCTAGAAAAAAAGTTCTGTTTATTGAAAGTTATGACTTGCGTATTTTTTCAAACACGGTATTTATAGCGAGTGATAAAAAGAAAATCCAAGATATAGTAAAAAAAGAACTTGGAAATAGAAAACACAATATTAATTTTTCGGTGATAAATGGAGGTGGATTTTTACCTCGAGTTGAGCAGTTAACAACGGACGTTGTATCATCTGGGATATTTATAGGAGTGTTTGCGTTTTTGGGAGCGGCAATACTTTTTGTGCTACTATTTTTATTATCAAAAAAAATATATATAAATTTCAAAAATAGTAAAAGTGTTTTAAATCATATTCATGGGTCAAACGTTGATGAACTGATTAAGTTTATAAGAAAAAATGTAAAAAAAGATAATTCAGTTATAGAAAAAGCAATCGAAAATAGTCCTAAAGAAGTTCTGGGAATTAAAAGTTTGATTCCCTATTTAGATTCTAAATTTGATGTGAAAAAAATAATTCCCAAAACAATGATGCTAAGGGTGAGTAGTGAAGATGAAACCTTGTCAGAATCTGATTTTTCAAGTTGGTTAAAAGAATTTTCTGAGCGAGTAGCGGCACAAATCCTCATGTCTGGTGATAAAGATGTATCAATGGCGGAAGAAAAAGTTGAGGAAACTAAAGAGGAACCTAAAAAAGAAGCTCCTGCTGAAATTTCAGCTCAAGAAGCGATTGATAATTTAATGCAAGAAACTTCTGCAATACCTGAGCAAGAAGAAACTGAAAAACCAGTAAGCATTGATGATATTATTTTGCTGAAATATAATACCATAGAAGATGATCAGTTAATTATAACTTTAAAAGATTTGAATGATTTAGAGTGTCTTGCTGTGGCAATAGAGCAAGGTACAGATATGCAAAAAAAGAAAATTAAAAGCATAATTAACGCTTCAATAGTAGAAAAGTCAGCAGCGGTTAATATAAAATCATTGGATCAAGAGATGATTTTAAATAAAATTATTCGCCATGCAAATGGAGAAATCAAACCTGATAATGTATTTGACATATCTGAATCTGATAAAAAAAAAGTAGTATGGAGTCCTGAAAATATTATAAAAATTCCTGGGAATTATTTGCAATATAAATTAGAAACAAGATCGGTTGATGAGATTGCTAATATCTTAGGGCCTCTTTCTGATAGCAATAGATATTATATTATTAGTCACCTAAAGAAAGAAACTGTAGAAGAGGTTATGCAAAACTTGAGTAATCGTCAGATTTCAAAAATAGATTCTAAAAAGTTAGATAGTTTTTTTAAAGAAATAAATCAAGATTATATAAATGGAGATTTTGATGTTGATAAAAAAGCAGTTATTTAAATCTGTTTTTATTACAATCATTTTCTTTATACCTTTGATTAGTGTCGAAGGAAAAGTTTCTTATAGAGACCAACTTAGTTTTGGTATTGGAATGGTTAATTCATCTTTTACTCAATCGCAGGCGATTTTAGATGAAGGTGATCAAGCGTCAAGCGGATCAGTTTCAGTCCTTTCGCTTGATTTAAGTTATGATATTTTTTCAACAAGAAAAAAATCTATCTATTTTCGTGTTACTGGTTCTGGAATGATTGGCGAAGTTAGTAAATATTATACTCTAAGTGGAGGTAATCGTTTTTATTTTGGAGCAGATGGATCAAGAGGAACATTTGAGGAAGAAAGTATAAAAATTATAACAATTCCAATTTTTAGATATTATGCAGGTTGGGGAGTTGGGGTATTTAGTATGATTTATGAGCCAGGCACTGAAATAAGAAGTGATTTAGGTGTAGAGTTCGGAGTTCATGGGGGCGCTCTTTATTCGTTTGGGCCAAACTCTTCTTATAAATTTGAATTGTCAGTTTTAAAAGGGACAGGCATTGAAACTAGTCGTCTCGACGTTCAAATATTTTTTGGTGTTGGATATTTTATGAAACCTCTGTTTTAAAAATGAATTCCAAGTCTCATGGAGTATTCACTCTTATCTAGAGTCATGGTGCCATCAACATTTTCGCGATTAAAAGATTCCTTGCGATATTCAACGTCAAACCAGTATTTTGCTCCAAATAGTTTGTTGTTAAAAAAGTATCTTAAATTTGCACCATAACGAAATCCTGTGGGAGCAGAGAGCTCTCGAGGATCACCATTATATGAACTGGCTATACTATGAGCAAAATGTCCACTTAGGTATGTTTTGTTTCCTAAAATTGCAACTTCAAGACTAAGCCATTTTATTGAATGAGTATTTGCTTCCAAACCTTGTCCTACAACATTTAAATTTGCGTAATTAATATGGCTTTGTTCATAGTATAGAGATGGCATTAGCCAACTGTTATACATATATCCAAATCCTGTTCTAAACACAAAGTGTCCATTCATATCAAGAGGTTCAGTTTTAAGAGTCTGATCAATCTCCATTCCTGCTCGAAACACTAATCTTGAAATATGTATAGGAAAATGATAAAGCCACTCGGCAGTAAAACCTAAAATAGAATAAAACTCATTTTGAATTTTCAAAAGGTCGTCAACAATAAGCTCTCTTTGAACATATTTCCATGCAAGATGAAATTGATGAGAGATTAAACTTGTGCTTAACTCATCTGTTGTTTTTAAAGAGAGATCGGCCCAGAGTGAGAATGGGTTGATTTTTTTTACGGGAGCGAGAGAGATTGTTCCCGTTTTATAGCTCCGTTTTACTTTTTCAATTGGAATCCATGGAACGTCTATATCATCGTCTTTTAAAAGTTCCCAAAGACTTGGTTTCAGTTCATTAGATGGAGTGTTCTTATTAATGGGTTTATTAGCCGTTGCCAGTGGCTTAATTTCTGCGGGTTTATTTAATAATTTAGAAATATTTAGTGGAAGTTTTTTTAGTTTTGGAGGCTTACGCATATGAAGTTTTTGTTTAGCAATTTTTTGTCTAATTTTGAGAGATTTCTTCTGAAAAGTAACTTTAGCTTTGGGCGTGAGTTTACGATTTAAAATAAATTCATAAAGTTTTAGCCTGAAATCATATATAAGGTTATCTTTATTTATTTTATTGTGGATAACATTTCTTACAATTTGAACAGCATCAGCATCAATAAGGTAGAGTTCTAATTTATAAGAGTGCTTTCCATCAGTTCTAAGTTTGTATTTTAAAATAAATTGCTTGGTGGTACTTGGCGCTAAATAGTCAGGTATTTCACTAAAAACAAGATCAAATAATTGAGTTGAAAGTATAACATCTACGACATGTTTTCTTAAAATATAGTATTGATTTTCAAGTGTGATTGGGAGAGAGGAAGCATATAGAAATAATTTTTTATGGTCTTTTGATCTGCCACCTGACT
Organism: Bdellovibrionales bacterium; assembly: GCA_030633015.1. Next base: position 394 of record DAOVTR010000038.1, on the reverse strand, counting down.
GGCCAAAAGAGTTGCTTGTAAGGGAAAATATAATTACTACAAAACCGACTAAAATAAACGGCATCATTTTCCTAGCAATATTAAAGTGAATAAATCTCATATAATCAATTATGGCCATAAAATTTAATATGCACAACTGTATAGAAATATGAAAAAAATGACCATTGAATTTATTATTAGAGGTTAATTAAATGAATATTAGTTCAATTGTTGCTCTTGTTTCTGGTTTTGTTGTTACGTTTATTGGAATTTATTTAACTACAGACAATATGTGGTTATTTTTTCACGGAACTAGTCTTTTTATAGCTGGTGGAGGAACAATTGCAGCAACAAGCATTTCTGTTCGAATTCCAAAAATGCTTGTTTTATTTAAAATATTTTTTAATAAAATGAT
>DAOVTR010000189.1 GCA_030633015.1 Bdellovibrionales bacterium | reverse complement strand
ACCTTCCATATGGTGTTATTCCCAATATTTTGATGAATGGAAAAAATTATTGTGTACCAATGGTAATAGAAGAAAGTTCTGTTGTTGCAGCGGCTTCAAGGTCTGCTAAGTTTTGGTCCTCTCGTGGAGGATTTAAAAGCCGAGTTATTAGTAGTGAAAAAATAGGTCAAGTGCATTTCTCTTGGCAGGGTGATAAGAATAAACTGTTTTCATTCTTTGAGAGAGTTCAAAATAAATTAGTTTTATCTGTGGCCCATATTATTAAAAATATGGAGTTAAGAGGTGGTGGAATTACTTCCATTAAAATTTTAGATAAAACAGATCTTGAGCCAAATTATTTTCAAATTTACTGTACCTTTGAAACTTGTGATGCCATGGGGGCAAATTTTATAAATTCTGTATTAGAAGGATTGGCCCATAGTTTTAAGGAGAGTATCTTTAGTGAGGAGAGTTTCAGTGGTAGTGAAAGAGAAGTAGAAATTATTATGTCTATTCTTTCAAATTATACTCCCAATTGTCTTGTTGAAAGTTATGTTGAATGTCCTATTGACCAGTTAGATGATCCGAAGCTAGGACTTGATCCTAATAAATTTGCTCAGAAATTTTATAAAGCAGTCAGAGTAGCACAGGTTGATGTACATCGAGCAACTACTCATAATAAAGGCATTTTTAACGGTCTAGATGCAGTAATTCTAGCGACGGGCAATGACTTTAGAGCAACAGAGGCTTGCGCTCATACCTATGCTGCCAGAGATGGACAGTATAGAAGTTTAACCAATTTATCTTTAGAAGATGGTATATTTAAATATTCATTAAAAATACCTATTGCAATTGGAACAGTTGGAGGATTGACCTCTTTGCATCCTATGGCAAAAAAATCGTTAGATCTTTTGGGACGTCCAACTTCGGCTGAGCTTATGCAGGTTATTGCTACTGTTGGTTTAGCGCAGAACTTTGCAGCAATAAGATCACTGGTAACTTCAGGGATTCAAAAAGGGCATATGAAAATGCATCTTATGAATATATTAAATCAATTTGAAGCCACTTCTTTAGAGTCAGCTAATGTTTGTGCTAATTTTAAAGATAAGGTAATTACTTACACTGATATAAGAGAGTACTTAGCGCAACTTAGAGGTTTTTAATGTTACTTGAGACTAAAAATAATACAAGTCAATATGATCAATATTACTTTGGTCGTGGTAAACTGCTTTTAACTGGAGAGTATTTCGTTATTGATGGTGCCAAGGCATTAGCGCTTCCTGTTCAGGTTGGGCAATCTCTCACCGTGGAATATTCTCAGTCATATAATCCTGAGTTACGTTGGAGAAGTTTTGATGTTACGGGCAAGTTGTGGTTAGATGCAAGTTTTGAATTTTGGAGATTTAATCTAAAGACTGAAAATCCAAGTAAAGAGATTTTGCAATTACAGATGATTTTAAGGCAGGCAAGAAAACAAAACCCTCATTTTTTAAGAGATGATTCTAATATTGAGGTTACCACAAAGTTGGGATTTCCTTTGGAGTGGGGGCTAGGCAGCAGTGCTACTCTTATTTATAATATTGCTCAATGGGCCTATATTAGCCCGTTTGAACTTCTTTTTAATACTTATGGTGGCTCTGGATATGATATCGCTTGTGCACAATCCAATTCACCTCTTTTGTATGAGAAGGGGGCTTCTGGGCCTAAATGGTCACTTGTTGATTTTAAGCCACCCTTTCATGAACAGTTATATTTTGTCTATCTAGGAAAAAAACAAAGTTCAGCAGATGCAATTAAATATTATAGACATAATAGTCCGCAAAAGGCTGAAGTTATAATGGCCGTATCTGCTTTAACTGATGAAATATTAAAAGCTCAAACTTTAGAAGAATTTGAATTTTTTATTACAGCACATGAAGATATTGTTGGTAAAAATTTACATCTTCAAACTGTTAAAGATAAACTTTTTTCTGATTATTGGGGTTCAATTAAATCATTAGGAGCTTGGGGAGGAGATTTTATCTTAGTCAGCTCTAACAGAGATTACCACGAAACTAAAAAATATTTTGAATCAAAAGATTTTAATACTTTTATTCAATATAATGACATGATAATGACTCCGAAAGAGTTAGGTCATGAAACAGTAAAGAAAACTGACAATGAATTTATTCAATAAAATTATCATTGATAAAATTTCCCAAATTGAGCAGGCTGAAAAAATTAAAGAAAATATTTTCACATGGAATTCGCCATCCAATATTGCTTTAGTTAAGTACTGGGGAAAACAAGAGGGGCAGATCCCACGCAATCCTTCAATCAGCTTTACTCTTTCAAAATCGTTTACTCAAACAGAAATGGTTGTAACTGCCCGAAAAAAAAAGTCAGATATTGACATTGTTTATAAGTTTGAAAAAAAAGAAAATGATAAGTTTGCAAAAAAAATACAAGATTATTTTTTAAGAGTGAAAGAGGTTTTTCCATTTGTTGAAAATTATGATTTTGAAATTAACTCTTTTAATACCTTTCCTCATTCGGCAGGTATAGCATCCTCTGCTTCTTTTATGAGTTCACTCTCTTTATGTCTCTGTTCTTTAGAAGAGCAGTTATTAAAGACTTTAGATTTTCAAAGTGAGAGTTTTTTCAATAAGGCATCCTATTTGGCCAGGATAGGATCAGGAAGTGCTTGTCGCTCCCTGTGGGGAGGAGTAGTAAGTTGGGAAAAAGAGGGAGATCATAATTCGTATTTGTACGGGAAAAATATTTTAGAAGTAGATGAAATTTTTAAAGATTATAGAGATGCAATTTTATTAGTTGATACGTCCCCTAAGGCCATATCAAGCTCACAAGGCCATAAATTAATGGATGAGAGTATTTATGCAGATACTCGTTACAAGCAAGCATCAGATCATCATAGACAGATGAAAACAGCTTTAAAATCAGGTGATCTTAACCTGTTTGGAACTATTTTAGAAAAAGAGTCATTAGGTCTTCATGGGCTTATGCTGACTTCTAATGCTCCATATTGCTTATTGAAACCCAATTCAATCGAAATCATAGGAAAAGTAATTGCTTTTAGAAAAGAGTCAAAGTTACCGTTATATTTTACACTTGATGCAGGCCCTAATATTCATTTATTGTATCCGCTAAAGCATCAAAAAGAAGTTGAGATTTTTATTGAAAATGATCTTAAGCAATTTTGTGAATCGGGGTCAATTATTTATGATAGTGTTGGAGCAGGTCCTACAAAGGAAAGTTAGAAGTGGAGCAGAGAAAGTTTTTTTCAAAAATATTACTGTTTGGAGAATATAGTATAATTCAAGATTCCATGGGGCTTGCGACTAGTTATCCATTGTTTGAAGGTCATCTTCGTTTTCAGTCTGCCAAAACTGATTCCTCTGTTCCCAAAGATCAAGAGTTAAAGGCACTCTCTCAATATCTTGATAAAATGCAAAAAAATGAAAAGATGCTTTCTAGTTTTGATTTAAGTTCCTTTAAATTTGATATAGGGCAAGGGCTTTATTTTAAATCTACAATCCCACATGGCTATGGACTTGGTAGTTCTGGAGCTCTATGTGCAGCTATCTATGATCGTTATGTAGAAAAAAGAGAAAACGCTCAAATAGAAAAAGTTCTTGAGTTAAAGAAATATTTTGCACTTATTGAATCTCATTTTCATGGTGCAAGTTCTGGAATTGATCCTCTGATTTGTTATTTAAATACCTCTCTTTTAATTCGTGCCAAAAATAAATTATCTACTGTCAGATTCCCTGATTATGAAACTGGAGATGGAGCAATTTTTCTATTAAATACTGGACGTTCAAGAAGAACGGAACCTCTGGTTAATCTCTTTTTAGAAAAATGTAGTAGTAATCAAGAGTTTAATCAACTATGCAAAAGCATTTTGCTTTCTTCAACCAACACCGCAATTAATTCTTTTTTAGAGCGGGATACGAATGTATTATATGAATCTTTTAAAGAGATTTCTAGTTTCCAATATATCCATTTCACTCCTATGATTCCTAAACTTTTCCAAGATGTATGGAAAGAAGGATTAAGTAGTGATAGTTTTTATTTGAAATTATGTGGTGCTGGTGGTGGAGGCTTTCTTCTTGGAATTTCAAAAAACTTTCATAAGATTGCTGACACGTTAAAAGATTACGAGCTAAGACCACTTTTTAGATTTTAATTATCTGGAGAAGTTACACCTCTTTCTGATTTTAACCTACTCGAAAAATCTCTGGCCTCAGTAAATTCTGCTTGGCCTTTGTGCTGTTTTGCAAGGACATAGTTTTTCCAATCAAATGTAGACATTGAAGCATATGAAAATTTCTTTTCTGATTTAACTGTTTTATCAAGTAAAGGAAGTAAAAATTCTAGCATACTTCTTTTTGCTTGAATCCTAGCGGTTGGAGATTGATTAGAGATAGTTTCAAAATAATTATCGACAAATTATTTTCAATTCCGTAATGGAAAATATAAGTTTGTACTGATACATCTAGTCATTTATATACTACATTGCTCCATTAAGAAAGGTTT
>DAOVTR010000253.1 GCA_030633015.1 Bdellovibrionales bacterium | reverse complement strand
GTTTTAACTTTAATGGTAGTTAAATCGAGCATGCTTAATGATGTTGCTAAAATTACAAGTTCATCAATTTATGGTGGTAGTATTATTTTTTTATTTTTAAGTTCAACTTTGTATCATTCAATTACACATCAAAAGACAAAATATGTATTTAAAATTTTAGATCATTGTGCAATCTATGTTTTAATTGCTGGATCATATACTCCATTTTTATTAGTCACTCTGAAGGGCCCTTTTGGTATTTTCTTTTTAGTATTGATCTGGTCCATTGCAATTGTTGGAATAATATTTAAGGCACTATTTATTGGCCGCTTTAATAAAATTGGAGTTTTAAGTTATCTGGTAATGGGATGGTTATCTATTTTTTTGCTTTATAAATTAGGGCTCGCCTTACAGACCAACGGACTTATTTTGCTCGGTGTAGGGGGGCTTGTGTATAGTGTAGGTACAATATTTTATATGTTGGACAAAAAATTACCATTTAATCATTCAATATGGCATCTCTTTGTATTGGGTGGATGTGTTGTTCATTTTGTATCGATATATTGTTACGTTTTATAGTTTTTAGGATAACAACTTATTAAGCAAGTCTTGGGAAATACCGTAGTCACCAATCTGTGGGCCAAGTGCATGTCCGTGAAAATCTGAACCACCACTAATAAGAAGATCTTTTTCAGTTGCTAGTTTTAACAATATATCAATTTGGGATTGATTGTGACATGGATGATATATTTCAATTCCATTGAGTCCCATTTTTTTAAATGTATCAATGTGTTCCAGACAATCTTCGACTCTAGGATGGGCCCAAGTTGTGATACCACCTACATCTTTTATAAGATTTATTGCAAATTCTGGAGAGATATAATATTTAGGCTCATAATATTTGGATGAATCATTTAAATATACATCAAATGCTTGTTCAAATGAATCAGCAATATTAGTTTCAATAAGAGCTCTTGCTATATGAGGTCGGCCGACAGCTCCTTTTGATGCTTGTTGTTCAATGAGATTGTAGTTAATATTAATTCCGTCATCATTAAGATTTTGTACTATTTTTTTAGCTCGAATAGTTCTTTGTAGTTGATATTTTTCTACCTCTTTTAAAAATGTTGGATTATGGTAGTCAAAATTATAGCCTAAAATATGTAAATCCTTGCCTTGATATTCTGAAGATAGTTCAATTGCTGATATAATTTGAAGTTGACCATTTGCTAGCTCTTTACATTCGTCTATGCCTTTTACACTATCGTGGTCTGAGAGAGCGATAGCGGACAAGTTTTTTGAAATGGCGGTATCTACAAGTTCTTTACAGCTGAATTTGCCATCAGAATATATTGAATGCATATGCAAGTCTGCAATAATTTTATTGTTCATAAATTCTTATATCTCTAATACATTCATAAAGCAATATGCCTTATTTGGAGTTTTTAATTTTAATTGATAGATGAAGAGTCAATAATTTCAATTGGCTCAATTTTGTTTATGATCCATCCGTCTGCGTTGATAAAGTAAATTTTAACTTCAAATCCTTCATAAATAGATTCGCCGGAAATTTTTTTACCAGTCGCAAGCAGGGTTGTGGTTACTTCTGCTGAGTATTTTTTAAAATGTATTGAGCGGTCTTTAAACGATATTTTTAAGTTTGAAAGAAATCTTTTTAACATGGCAAGATGTTGAGTTAGTTTTTCTGTTGAGTCTAAATTATTAGTGTGATGAGTTTGGTTTTTGATATTAATAATGACATCTTTTGAAAAGTATTTTTTAAATCCTTTTATTTTTTTTGATAATTGGATAATTGAAAGAGTCGAATTAAATGAGATTAGTTTTTCAATTTTATCTAGGTTTTCATTAATAACTTCTTTGGGATTAGGAAAAAAAGAAGTTTTAATAAAATAAATAAAAATAACAATAATTATTGATGATATTATCTGTATTTTTTTACTCATAAAACAACCTTTCCAATAATTCTGTTTTGGTCAACTAGGCCCAGTATATTACCATGAAAATCACTGTTTTTATTTAGAAGAATATTATCTCCACTAACAAAATATGTTTTATCACTAATGGTTTGCTCTGAAAGAGTGATATTGCTATTTAGAATGTAGTTAGAAGCAAGATTATTAATTTTTAATTTCCCATTGGAGATGGAAATGCTTTGATTTGGTGTCGCTACAACTCTTGCAAGCATAATGATACTTTTTCCGGCCATTTTGATGGCAACAACATCTCCAGTTTTAGGTGGACTGTAGATATACCGAAGCCCATAAATTAGATGGACAGAGCCTTTAGTGTAAGTTGGCTCCATATTATCTGTTTGTAATTTTAGAGGAATAAGTATGTAGCTAAAAATAGTGTATGAAATCATAGCAACTAAAAGGATTCTAATAACTCTAAATTGATTTTTCGTAATTTTTTTCATCTTTAAATTGAAGCATGTTTAGTTAAATTTAGGAAGTTTTATCATAATTCTAACAACTTAATTAGATTGCAGATATGTTCGGAGATTCCTAGTGAGTGCGGTCTTTTTTAATGATTTTGATAAATTACCGATAAGTTTTTGTGAAAAACAGTTTTTTAAAATTTATAACTTTCTTATTTTTGACCTCCTTATTTTCGTTTGGTTTTTCTGCAGATAATTCACCCCTGTGCCTAATGGCCAATATTGATACACTTCAACTTGAAATCAAGTCCAATGAAGTTAAGCAGCAGTACTTAACCAGTTTTTCACTAAAATCAAATTCCAATTTAAAGTTTTATAAAACTGCATTTCCATCACGTTTTTCAAGAAGAAAAACAAGGGCGAGACTTTTTTTTGATAGTGAAAATGCAATTTTAAAAGAGTTAAACGATAAAGTTTTAAAAGATAAAAATTTAGCAACTGCCTTAATGAATAAATATAAAAGTGAACTGTTTGAAGCATTAGAAAGTGATCCACTCTTGAAAAATATTATTGTTGGTAAATATACAGACTACAAATCCAGTAGATTTGCTTTTTCAGAGTCTTCTCCTGAGATTAAACTTGCAATTCAAAAAAATTATCGAAAAGTAGGAGATGAATTTAGGAAGTATTTAGTAGATATGCAATTAGTATCTCTTATATCTGATCATCGAGGAATAGCTGCTAGTCCTGAATTTTGGCATTTGGCAGGCTTTGCTGATACGGCCGATGGGGCTTCCGTTGCAGCAAGAATGGCACGAAAATCTTTTGATGATATGGCAGTTCCTAGAGTGATTGATTTTGAAGATATTAGTAAAGATGTTTATGAGTTAGTTAATACCATTGAAGAGAGTAGAAAGATTATAGTTAAAAATATTTTACAACAAAATGCTGAAAGTAAAATGCTACTTTTAAAACAGATTAATAATGGGCAATATGTACTGTCTGATGAAGTTAATAAAATACTTCGAAAAACGGATGGGAAAAACTTTGAAAATTATATTAATAATTTAGATGTAAAAATCCAGGCTGCTTTTAATATAAAATTAAAAAGAGAAACTCTTATGCAGATAAAAAATTACTATAGCTCTCAAGATCTTTTTTCTCCAGGTATTTATGTTAAAGAAGCTAAAAAAGTAAAAGATATGAGTGGGCACAAGGGCTTTGTATCTGTTGATTTTGCAGGCCAAGGTGCCCGAAAGCGTCGGTGCCTGTTTCGAGCTTATCGAGAGTGATATGCTTCAAGGCCCCTGGGTCATGGGGGAGAATTATACGATCTGCGATCCATACCTGTTCACACTAGCGCAGTGGATGGAAGGTG
>DAOVTR010000303.1 GCA_030633015.1 Bdellovibrionales bacterium | reverse complement strand
CCAACAATTTGTTGCATTTGTGCGCTAAAACTTGCTTTTACCAATCAGTGCCTTTTCTCTAAATAATCTTTAGATCGATAAATAAGAGAGACAAATTTATTGATTAAATTTGATGTCTTAACGTCAAATAATTTCTTTCCAACTTTCAACTGAAAATTATCTATATCTGAAGGCATGGTCTGTTTTTCATCATTCCATGCAAGTAAAAAGTTTTTCTCAAATTTTTCAATCTCTTTTTTTGAGTAAATTTGAGCACCAAACTCTCTGAAACTACCTTGAAGAGTATCAGGATTAAAATTGGATGAACCTCCAAGCAGTACCTCTCCATCAACAGACAAAATCTTCCGATGGTTTTCTTGATGATACTCTTGCTCCGCCCCATCTGGAAAATGTGCCGTAACCCCAAATGTTCTTCGGGCCCTGACCTTAATGCCTTGATCGACCAACTCTTTCATAAAAATAGTATTAGGAAATCCATTCAATCCAAAATTTCCATTGTGATCAGCAATAATTCTTATATCTATATCTGGATTTTGTAACTTCTTTTTAATCAAAGCATCATTAATATATTTATCATAAACAAAAAGTTCCTCCATATAGATATGCTCTTTTGAGTGTATAATCATATCAACAAGAATGTTTCGTACATTCTTTATCCGGCCATCTACATTGGCCTCAGCAAAACGAACTTTTTCACTTCCAACTTCAGGATAATCATTTTTATTAATTGCAAACCAATCTAAAATCTCCTTTTTTTGACTAAGATATTTTTTATTATCAAGCCCCTTCTCTTTATAATAAAACCATTCAAGCTCTTTAGGGTCATCCGTCAAAGCAGCATCAACATCATCAAAATAACTTGCTTGAACAAGTGCAGCAGCAGGTCCCTTAATCCAAATTACATCATCATAATAGTAACCTCCACTATGATCACTCCAATTCTTTGATCCAAAATATGCTTCTGGAGAATCAGTATTCGCATCGATTACTAATACTTTACTATGATCAATTTTTGATTCGTAGTATGTACTTCGTTTTTCAATTTCCCTAAACAGTTCAGGAGTTTTTTCAAGATAATTTGTAATACCAAAAGGTACTCCCGGTGGGTGTCGCTGAATATTTGCTTGAAGAAAATAAAAATGATTATAAAAAATCTTTTCATCTAAAATTCGATCTCTAATGTAGACAAAGATCGGTAACATTTCTGGTAGCATATTATAGTTTGTTGCATAGTCATGCATCATAAGCACTCTGAACTTTGGATTTTTTTTAATTTTTTCTGAAACCTCATCAAGAAGGAATTTAGCAATAGTCCCTCCAAGAGTACCTCCGAATAAGAATATATCAATAAAAATAGATTCCTTTGATTTGTGAATCATATCTCTAATCTGAATAAAAATTGGATCTGTTTTAAAAGCGATATGTCCTTCATCAGTTGGCGACATGGGCATCTTCATATAAGGTTGCGACCAATCAAGTTTTCCCCCATGAAAAATAACATGTTCATTATACCAACTAATACGCTCGAGAGTTCTGGTGTTTGTACTAAAGATTTTCACTTGATTTCCAGGGATAATACCAAACTTTGTAAGAGAGTACTTTGGAAGAAAACTAAACATCTTTAAAAAATTTGCTCCAAGTAATTTATCACTTAGTATCTCTGAAGTCAGTTGATGACCACTACTTTTTGCATATGACTTTACCCTAGATTCAATATTTTTTTTAAAAAAATCAAATATTTTAAATGAATCAACGCGATTCATTCCAATGTTTTTAAGATATTGAATTAAAAGTTTTTTCTCAACTCTAGGTACAAGTGGATTATCAAGATAATCACGAATCACCATTAATTTATAAAGAGCAAAATAGGAGATTATATTTGAGGCCCGCTTAGAATCACTCTTAAATATCTTCCAGTAAACTAATGGCATTAAGATCTTTTCAGGAACAGTTTTTTCTAAAGCTCTAATAATAAACATGGCATCATTTTTTTTCCTATCACTTTGAAGGTTAAAAAAAGTCTTAAAATCATCTTGCAGTGCAAAGTCAGAATCACCAAACAGATCAGGATATACCGATAGAAAATAGTTTTGAGAATCTATTCTCTCCTGAATGTTTACTGCAAAAGAATTCATGACCAAGAGTAATAAACATATAGCTGTTATTGATTTCATTTTATTTCTCCCCTTCTACAACAGGAACAATAAATTGATTTAATCCAAGGAAATTAATTAAATCTCCTCCACTTTTATTCATATCTTCACTACGACCTATAGATTCCGTCTCACTTTTATCTCTAAAATCATCTAAAAGATTTAAATTACCTACGACTTTAAATTTTTTATCATCGACTAAATAACTAATTTTTTTAAGATCTAATAAAAATGCTGTATCTATTGGTCTACTATTAATATCTCCTTTTATTTTCCACCACTTCCCTTTAACAGATTTCTCCTTTTTTTGAAAAAAAGATCTAATATGGGAAAGCAAGCCAGTTTTATAATGACCACGTCCTTTTAAGACTCCTGTAAACAAATCAACCTGCTTTAGCTTTGGACTCAAATTTTTAAGATTAAAATCATAAAGATAGTCTACTGTCATAAACCGAGACTTACCTTTTTTAATAGATGCACTCTCGAATGAAACTCTACGTCCATTAACAACATTAATCTCTGTTTTGTTTTTACGAAAATACTTTCTATAAATAATCTGTCCTTTTATTGCATTTTTTTTAGGATTTGGGATTGGACTCAAAGGATTAAGATCAAAATCCATTAACTTAAAAGCAATTGAAACATTACCTGCTAAAAACTGTAAATCTTCTTTTGGAGGAAAAGAAATCATAGCAATTTTTTCAGGAAGACCCATCTCATTTTGCTCTATTTCTTTTGAAAGAGAGTTAGTTGGCAGATGAATCAACTGATTGCTACTAAGTTCATTACTAAAACTTGCAAATGAATCTTTTAAAGGCACAATTGAAATATCAAACTGAAATGTACCATTTATAATTTTAAAAACATAGATTGTCTTTACAAACTCTGTAATAAGGTGCCCTATCAAATGATCTTTTAAGGACCCCACTGAAAAAGTTTTTTCTTGTTCTTTAACTTTTTGAACATTGTTCATATCAGCTAAAACATCATGTATAGTTTTTTGTAAAACTGTTTTAAGTTTTTTTCTAAGATACACCCGATCTTTGTCAATCCAAACTCTTGTATCCATTCGATAACGAACTTGCTTACCAT